>VFKY01000280.1 GCA_009885275.1 Verrucomicrobiota bacterium
GCTCCTCGCGAAGTCCGCGGCCCCTTCAAAGCCATCAACACGAAGAGTCCGGACATACAGATCACGGAAATTTTTCCCCAGATGGCGAAGGTTGCCGATAAATTTTCGTTAGTACGCAGTGTTTATCATACAGCTACGGCGGTGCATGACACTGGGCATCAGATGATGCAAACGGGTCGCCTTTTTTCGGGTGGTGTGAACACTCCGCATGTTGGTTGTGCGCTGGAGTTTCTGAAAGGACGCCGATCCGAGATGCCGGCGCATGTCATTTTGCCAGAGCCGATGGGGCCAACGGGAGGGAATATGCCGCATGGTCAGGATGCAGGGTTCTTGGGCAAGACCTATGATCCATTTGTGCTCAATGCTGATCCCTCGGCCAAAGATTTTCGCGTGCCGGATTTACTGCCGCCAAAAGAAATCGATGAGGTGCGTTTGGAGCGTCGCCGTTCCATTCGAGAAGTTGTGGATCAGTCGGTGAAAAATTTTGAAGCCAGTGAAGCAGCGAAGCTCATGGATACAAATTTCACTGATGCTTACCGCCTGATGACAAGCACGGCAGCGCGTGAAGCTTTTGATCTTACCCAAGAACCCGTGAAGGTGCGCGAGCGCTATGGGATGAATCGCTTCGGTCAGTCTTGCCTACTCGCGCGACGTCTTGTCGAGCGCGGAGTTCGCTTTGTGACCGTGAATACGTTTATCACTGTTTTTGGCGAGATTACTTGGGACATTCACGGCTCCAAACCCTTCACCAGTATTGAAGGCATGCGGGACATCGTGGCTCCAATGTATGATCAGGGATATAGCGCATTGATTGAAGACTTGTTTCAGCGGGGCATGTTGGATACGACGATGGTAACTGCGCTCGCTGAGTTTGGTCGTACTCCCAAGGTAAATCCTGCCGGTGGCCGAGATCATTGGCCTGGAGTTTGGACAGTGAGCTTTGCCGGTGGGGGAGTGCAAGGTGGGCGAGTGGTGGGTAAGAGTGACGAAATCGGCGCCTATCCCGCAGAGAATCCCGTGACACCAGGCAATGTGGTCGCCACGATTTATGAATCTCTCGGCATTGATTTAGAAACTCATTTGCCCGGACCGCAAAGTAGACCTTATCCCGTGGTGGATTTTGGAGTCACCCCCATCAAGGCATTGTTTTAATCAAATATATTCATGCCTGCAAAGCGAGGCGCTTTGCAGGCATTTTATCCGTTTTCATCCCATGCGTATTATGTTCAAGCTCTGTGCTATTTTTTTTCTTACGATCTTCAGCATGATTTCAACCAAGGCTGAAGACGCTCCCTCATTCCGCAATCAGATTCAGCCAATATTGGCGCGCTACGGTTGTTCCAGCGGTGCCTGCCATGGGGCTGCCGCAGGGCAAGGTGGATTTAAGCTCTCTCTGCGCGGTTATGATAATGAGGGAGATTTCTTGAGCGTCACACGCTCATCCCAAGGCCGAAGAGTAACCTTGGAAGATCCCGCAAGGAGTCTGATCTTACTCAAGGCTACCAAGACGGTGTCGCATAAAGGGGGAGAAAAAATCAAGGCCGACTGGCCAGAGTATAAGATACTTGCTGACTGGATCGCCAGCGGTGCTCCCGGACCTCAGGAGAGCGACACTCGCATTGATCACATCGAAATTTCACCTGCACATGTCACCTTGAAAAATGGTGAGACCCTGCCGCTTAAGGTAATCGCATTCTTTAAAGACAATCGACAAGAGGATGTCACCCGCTGGGTGAAGTATACCGCGGGAAACTCGGCTGTAGCCACAGTGGAGGACACCGGTGTGGTGAAGATCGTGGGGCGCGGTGAAGGCACCATTACCGCTTGGTATTTGAGTCAACTTTCCATCGCGACCATCTCGGTACCTTACGAGAAACCGGTGTTAACAGAAGCTTTCGACGCCTTCAAACCGAAAAACTTTATTGATGAAGAAGTACTGAAGAAATTGGTGGAATTGAACATTCCGCCCTCGGCTCAATGCACCGATGGAGAGTTTATTCGCCGGGCTTATATTGACACTCTGGGAATCTTACCTTCATCCGATGAGGCCAAGAACTTTCTTAGCGATAAGAGTTTGGACAAACGGGATCGTCTTATCAACACACTTTTGCAGCGCCCTGAGTTCGTCGATTACTGGACTTACAAGTGGAGTGATCTTTTCCTCGTCAATGGTAACAAATTGCCGGTGCAACCCATGTGGAGTTATTATCAGTGGATTCGACGTCAGGTGGAGCTCAACACGCCGTGGGATGAAATGGTTCGCAGTCTGCTGACTGTTACAGGAAGCACTTTGGAGAATGGAGCGGGGAATTTCTTTACCCTTCATGACGAACCAACCAAGTTGGCTGAAACGGTATCAGTGGCCTTTCTTGGCATGTCCATCAATTGTGCAAAGTGTCACAATCATCCAATGGAGAAGTGGACGAACGATCAATACTTTGCGTTCGCCAATCTTTTTTCCCGCGTTCGTTCCAAGAACGGTGAAGTGAAAGATGAGCGTATTATTTACGCAGCTACCGAGGGAGATATCGTGCAACCCCTAAAAGGTGTGCCGCAGTCACCGGCAGCACTCGATGCCCTCCCAATAGCATTGACTTCTACGGATGATCGACGCATTACGCTCGCAAAATGGCTGACCGCAGCTGAGAATCCTTACTTTTCGAGATCTATCACCAATAGATTATGGAAAAATTTCTTTGGGATCGCGGTAGTGGAATCAGTTGACGATCTTCGTATGACGAATCCTGCGAGTAACGAAAGGCTTCTTAGCGCTGCAGCGAGCTTTCTCGTAAAAAACAAATTCGATCTCAAGGAGTTGATGCGCGAAATCATGAAGAGTGAAACGTATCAACGGAGTAGTGTCGCCCTGCCGGGCAATAAGGACGACAATCGATTTTATGCCCGCTATTATCCGAAGCGTCTTATGGCAGAGGCGGCACTTGATGCGGTCTCGCAAGTAACGGCAGTGCCCACGGATTTTCGTATGGATAAACGCAATGCCAACCAAGGTATTGGTGAAGCTTACCCTATGGGGTATCGGGCCATGCAGATCCCAGATTCTAATACGGTGAGCTATTTCCTCTCAAGCTTTGGCCGTCCTGAGCGTGTTCAAACATGCGAATGCGAACGAACCAATGAACCGAGCATGGCGCAGGCTTTACACCTCGCTAATGGAGATACGCTGAATAAAAAACTCGCGGAAAAAGAGAATCGCATCAGCAAATTACTCGCGGAGGGCAAGACAGATGAGCAACTGATTGATGAGGCTTATATTCTCTGTGTTAGCCGGTTCCCTACAGAGATCGAAAAAAACTCATTTATAAAACTACTTAGTGAAAGTAAAACCCCCGTAGAAAAACGCATCGTGCTCGAAGATGTGTTCTGGGGCCTGATGAGTTCACGGGAATTCATGTTTAATCACTAAGGTTTTTCGCCGCACACAATCTAGCCATCATGCTTATCCCATCTCATTTAATCATCACGATTTGTTCGGCATTCACCGCGGGACTGATCTTGTCTGCTGAACCTGTGGACTATGCCGCAAAGATAGCTCCAATTTTTCAGGAGCATTGTGTCGACTGTCACTCAGCGGATGAACCTGACGGGGAGTTTAATCTTGAAACCTACGAAGCTCTATTTAAAGGCGGCAAGACCGGCAAAGATATTATTGCAGGAAATGCTGATGACTCACTGCTCGTAAAGTTTCTTGAGGGTCGTAGTGGTAAAGAAGGTAAAAACCAGTTCATGCCACCTGGTAAGAAGGCGCATCTCAGCCCCGAGCAAATCGCGATCATTAAGGACTGGATTAATGCTGGAGCGCTTCCCCCTGCCGCTCCTATGAAGCCCTCGGATGTCCTGGCAAAATTACCCAAGATAACATCCAAGCCCGGATTGAAGCCTGCAATTCAAGCTTTGGGCTATTCCACAAAAACCAAACAAATTGCCACTGGATCATTCGGTTTTGTTCAAATTCTAGACAGCAAAACATTGAAACTTGTGCGAAAAATTGAGGGAGTATCGGGCAAAGTGAATTCCCTCGTTTTTTCAATTGATGGAAGCATGCTCTTTGCCGCCGCAGGTGATGCTGGACTTAGCGGTATTGCCTATCAATGGAAAGTCAGTGACGGTAGTTTAGTCCGGAAATATGAAGGACACACCGATGCTATTTATGCGCTTGCATTGTCTCCAGATGGAAAAACATTGGCGACCGGAAGTTACGATCAGAAGATCAAGTTGTGGAATGTCGAAACGGGGACTGAGACTGCGCTTCTAAAGGGGCACAATGGAGGCGTTTTTGGGCTCAGTTATAGGCTTGATGGCAAAGTGCTTGCCAGTGCCAGCGCTGATCGCACCGTGAAGTTGTGGGATGCAACTACCGGTAAAAGGCTCGACACCCTTTCTCAGCCTTTAAAAGAACAGAGCACCGTTACTTTTTCGCCCGATGGAAAATCACTGGTAGCCGCTGGAGTGGACAACCGCATCAGACTCTGGAGCATTTCAGCTGATGCCATCGAAGGCACCAATAAGCTGCTGTATACTCGTTTCGCCCATGAAGGGGCGTTGTTGAATCTAGTTTTTACACTTGATGGCAAAACATTAATTTCCACTGCGGCAGATAAGACTGCCAAGACCTGGGATGCGAGTAATCTTACCGAACAGCATCTGCTTGAAAAGCAATCAGACTGGTCGCCGGGTCTTACGTTGATTGATGAAGGCAAGATTGTACTTGGTCGGCTTGATGGCTCCTTGGGTGTCTATGATGCAACGAGTGGACAGCCTGTGCTTCTGGCAGAGGCAAAAGAAAAAAAGGAAGTTGCTAAGCCGGCGCCCAAGCCTGAGTTGACTCGTCTGGAGCCACGTGGAGTGCAAAGTGGTGCTACAACGCAAGTTACTGTGACGGGAAAAAATCTGAGCGCAGTAAAATCTGTTAATTTTAGTCATGCTGGATTGAAAGCCAATGTGATTTCCATCAACAAAGAAGGAACGCAGGTACTATTGGATGTCGTTACTGAAAAGACATTGCCGCGCTCTCAGCAAGATGTGACCTTGGCGACGGAAGGCGGAACTACGGCTAAGCTTAAATTGTTGGTTGATTATTTGCCACAAATGGTCGCGGTGAAATCTGGATCCAACGAGATCAAAACTCTTCCCATTAATATATGGGGGACGCTTCGTGAGATTGGGCAACTCGACAATTACCGGTTCACTGCAAAAAAAGGACAAACACTGATCTTTGATTTAGCATCAAAGCTAGCGGAGTCGAAAGCCGTATCGCCACGGTTGGAAATATTTAACACCGCAGGCATGTTGCTCGCCTCTAACAATGGGCTTGATAGTGGCAGTGATCCCTTTCTCGCTTTCACGGTGCCGATAGATGGAGATTATATCGTACGGGTTCGAGAAATTACACTGGGAGGATCAGAGGATCATGTTTATCGTCTTACGGCAGGTGAATTGCCCTATATTACTGGATGGTGGCCACTTTCGGTGCCCGCGAATACAGAAAGTAAGGTGTACCTCGTGGGCCATAATCTTCCGGCAGAATATGTCATGGTGAAAGCAGGGGCGGGTGGTGATATAATTCTTCCATCGGACACGGACGAATATCGCAGTCGTGCTATCATGAAAGTAATGGTGAGTGCTATGGCTGAGGTACTAGAACATGAGCCGAATAATGCGATTGAAAATGCCGAGTCTCTTACCATTCCTATTTCAGTGAATGGTCGTCTCTTTCAGGACGGGCAGACAACAGGGAATGACACTGATTTATATCGCATCGAAGCTGACAAGGATCAGATGCTAATTATAGAGACTCGTGCCGCCATGATGGAATCCCCGGCGGATACCAAGATCGAAGTGCTCGATGCCAAGGGGCAACCTGTTCCGATGATGAATCTACAGGCCACTAAGGATTCATGGCTTACTCTTCGGAGCACGGATGCCAATGCGCCAGGCATTCGTCTGGGACAATTCTTGGAGATGGACTTGAATGATTACATGTATTTCAATGGAGAAGTTCTCAAGATTTCCCGCGTCGCCAATGGACCTGATTCGGATATGAGTTTTTATTCTAAGAATGGTAAACGTCGTAATTATTTTAACACGAGTCCTTCGGCGCATGGCCTTGATGATGTTTGTTATGTGGTAGAATCCAAACCCATGGGGAATCGTATTGTTCCCAATGGATTACCGGTATTTACGGTTAATTATTCCAATGATGATGATGGTGACCGTGAACTGGGCCGAGATTCCCGCCTCATTTTTAAAGCTCCCGAAAAAGGTAGCTACTTGATCCGTGTTTCAGACACTCGCGGTTGGAGTGGCGGTAGATTTGCTTATCGTCTTATCGTGCGCCCACCGAAATGGGATTACGTTGCAAAACTAGTAGTAGGCAATGAAACGAAAATCCCCATAGGGAGTGGTGTCCAGTTTTACATCAGTGCAGACCGGGATGATGGATTTGATGGCGATGTGCGGGTGGATGTTAGTGGGGTGCCTGAGGGCTTTTTTATCTCAAGTCCTATTATAGTACAGGCGGGGCATCTTGATGCGAGTGGGTGCTTGTATGCTCTGCCGCAAGCAAAGCTAGGCGTTCATGATTTTAGTAAAGTGAAGCTTACCGCGACTTCAATGGTCAATGAAAAGTCAGTGGAAAAATCGGCGGGAGCATTCCCCATGATAACGGTAACTGAAGCGTCAAAAAAAGCGCTTTTTATGGAGCCTGATCAAGAGGGGAAGCCACTGGGTGACGGTAAAACGGCACCCGAAAAACCCTATGAGGTTACGATGATTCCAGGAACGAATGTTTCGGTCTGGTTGAGAGTGGATCGTCGTGGCGATGACGCGTTGATATCTATGAATGTAGAGAATCTTCCTCAGGGAGTCATTGTGGAAAATATTGGACTCAATGGCGTGCAGATCCGCGAGAAGGAAAATGAACGTGAGATCAATATTTCATGTGCTAAATGGGTGCCTGATCAAGATCGACTCTGTCATGTTATCGTGGGCAGCGCGCGCAGTGATGCCGTGAAAGCAGATAACTCACAGACAAGCTTTCCTGTGCTGATTAAAGTGCGTAAAGACGGAAAATCTGTTGCGACGGGAGCACCTTGAGTGAGCTCGAAACTCGAAGTGTTTAGTCGCCTACGCGTTTAATGGAAGCTTCTTTGAGCTTCATTAAAGGGTCGTTGGAGAGTATTTGTTGGGGATGAATCCAGATGTAGTAGCTACCGGGTTTGATGATTTGAGCTCTACCGACGTTGATCGATTTGAATTCAGTATTGCCCTGTGTCTTCTCAACCTTTTTGTATAATAGGCTTTTCCCAAAGGTCATGGTATAGCCGCCAGGGAAATCTCCGCTGTGTGATTGACTGAGTTGAAGTTCGTATTGTCCTGGCTTTTCTATGTTCACAAACCATCCAACATAGTCGGACATGCCCAGCCAGTTCATGATTATTCCATCAGTGAGGAGAAGCGGGCCAATAGTGAGAATTGCTTTAGCAGTATCAAGAGTGGCGGAGTCTCCAACTACTACTATTTTAGCCAGATTATCGTTGATGGATTTAATTGCGAGTGTGGCGTTGGCTTGTTGACGTGGGTCTTTTTTGGAAACTTCCTCAAGAAATGGAATTACGGAAGCGTGAGTGACATGAGTTAGAGCCTGAACAATGCTTGTTTGCTCTTTGATGTCGGTTGTTTTGCCATAAATTTCTATCAACTTTTGAGCGATGTCCTCTTGAGGCACCTCTCCAGATAATTGCGCCAAGTCGCCAATAGTTTTGACGATGTTGGTTCGGATCACGGCGTCCTTGGTTGATGTCAGTGTTGTAAGCAGTGCCGGCAGAGGTTCTGAATTTGGCCAACTTTGAAAAGATATGGCGGCTGCATTCCGGATCATAGGGTTGCCGTTTTCAAGGCTTTTCAGGATGTCATCCATGGAATTGCTCCCCCCAATTTTCCCGAGGACACGAATTAACAACGCTTTTGCTGATTCGTCATTTGAGTTAGCTCTGAAAGCGGTCAAGAAAGGCTGGCTGGCGAGATTTGGGTCGGGTTCTTTTTGAGCAACACTCATGAGCGCTATTTCAGCATCGCGTGATTCATCGCCTGTGTTTGTCGATAGGGCACCAATGAGCGCGTCTGTGTCTGAAGGTTCTCCAGTTCGTCTAAGAGCCTGCCAGATGGCGATCCGCGTGTCTGCCTCCTTAAAGGTTTGTAGATGTTTGATGAGTGGTGCAGTCGCACTTGCAGGACCACCGCGGGCAGCAATGGCAAGTGCGATGTTTTTAAGTCCAAGGGTGGATTTGGTGTTGTTGAGAAAAGCGACAATGGGTTTTTCCGCGACGCTGTCGTCAATTATTTTTCCAAGTACCCCACTTGCAATTTTACCATTGTCCAGATCATCGATGGACCTTAAAAGCATGGTTATATCATTGGAATTTACATTTGTTGGAGTTTGCATGTTAGCAAGCGCCTGAAGACGCCTGCCGGACATGAAATCAATAGTCAACTTGTATGCACCAAGAAGCACGATCACGACGCCTATAATCAGGGGAGTCCAAAAAGTAAGAGATTTGGGCAATGCTTTTTTCTCGATCAAATGTACTGGCGCGGCTGCAGTGGCAATATTAACGACGCGAGCAACAGGCTTGGGAGCTTGACGTTGCCCGATGCCTTGTGTGATAGGGCCTGGCCGACTTGGGCGTGGGGCCGTTTGACGTAGCATCTGACTTACTCTGCCTGTATTAACTCCGGCTGGACGAGCAGGGCGTGGGGCCGTATTGTTAATTATTTGAGTGGAACCAGGAAGATAAGAAGGATCTGATGCGGCCTCTGGAATGGGTAGTGCCACGGCAGTAGCCACCGGAACTACCGGAGGCTCAGGCATAGGTGATTGTCCAGCAAGGAACCATTCGTAGGCTTGAGCTGCTGTAACTGGACGACTATCTGGGTTACGACAAATCAACCATTCTACCCAACGACAAATCACTGGAGGAAGATCTGGTCTTAGTTGTTCCAGCGGCACAAGACTGTGATAGAGGTGACTGGCCATGACCTCAGGCCCTGTTTCTCCATTGAAAGGATAGCTTTGAGTGAGAGCAAAATAGAAGACGCATCCAAGAGAATAAAGGTCTGTTCGCACATCAACAGGAGCACGCTCAAACTGTTCCGGCGCCATGAAGAATATACTGCCAAGAATTGAACCGTCATCGTTCATGTCCTGCACAGTTGGTGTATGTGCTAGCATGGACAAACCGAAGTCCAGAATTTTAATCTGGAACTTGCCCGTAGGCAGCCAGACGACCATGAAGTTTTGCGGTTTGATGTCGAGGTGAATCAACCCCGTGCTATGAGCAGCGACCATCCCCTCAAGACTTTGGGTGACTAGTTCTCTGAAATCGAATGGATTTAACGCACCTCGAGCAATAATATCTTCGAGAGTTTCTCCTTTGAGCAACTCCATGACGATGTAGGCGCCTTGCTCATCTTTACCAACATCGAAAATTGTGACGATGTGTGGGTGTTGGAGAGTAGAGAGGGTACGTGCTTCTGCAAAAAGTTGGTCCGCCTGCGCCGATGCCTCTTCGGGAGAATCCGCTCTTACACGTTTAAGCGCCACTTCACGTCGAAGATTTCGATCGTAGGCTTTATAGACTGTGCCAAGGCCGCCTTCGGCGATCTGTCCTAGAACTTCGTAGCGACTTGAACTCATGCGTGCGTTTTTTGAGTAGTTATGACCGATAATAATATATGAAATATATCAGTCTGAAACAAACCGACAGGTATTGAATACAAACAGGTTACATATGGCAAGCAATGAAGTTCTTTACTTGTAAGAAATTGGCGGCACAAAGAGCGCGAGTGGTTGAAGATCTATGCGGCACTGTAGAAAATTCAGTTTCCTGCCTGCGGTTACCAGATCCGATCTAGGATTTTTTCAAGAGGTCCCTTTAGAGATTCTGGTCTTGTCGTGCCACCTTTTTTGTTCTTCGTGGAGGAGAGAGACACCAACGGGCCCTTTTGTTCGATAATGCGAATCTTGGATATTTCTGCACGCTCCAAAGGACAATCATTCGAGTCTGTCACCACATTGGATAGTTGTTTAAGTTCGTCCAGACCTGATACAATTTTACCAAAGACTGTGTATTGCCCGTTTAAGTTCGACATGTTGCCTAAGGCAAAATAAAACTGAGTGCCATCGGATTTATGTTCAGGATTGGACTCATCGCTGCGGCGCGCCATGGCAACTGAGCCGATTTCATGAGGAAGCTTAAATTCGCCGGGGATGGTGTATTCCTGAGTAAGTCCCCAGCGTTCACGGGCATTCTTGTCTTTGCTGGCCGGATCACCTGTTTGCACGAGGTAACCGTCAACCGCTCTATGAAAGGCCATTCCTTTGTAGATACCTTTATCAACATTGCTGATGAAATTCCCCACTGTTTTTGGAGCACCCTTAGCCAAAAGTTCAAAAATTATTTGATGGGTGTCACCGCCGAAAGATATATCCATAACAGCGAGTGTGTGTGTCTCATCCATCTTTTCCTTGGCGACAACCTTTGCCGCTTCGGTAGTGGTGGGTGATACAGGTTTCGGAGCCGCTTGCAGAGTAGATAGAGCGAGAGTGGTAAATAAGATGAGGGATCGGCGTGTCAGCTTCATGGGGATTAATCGGGCGAGGGGTGATTGGTTTTGGCAGAGGAATATGAAGTGTTAACTATCGCAACTGAGGGACTTTGGAGAGATCGGTGGGAGTAGTGGGTTGGCTTGGTAGCTCTTTGATAGGCTCGGGCTCAGGTGCAGGCGTTGGGGATGAGCGTTGTACACTTGGAGCGGGGGCGCTAGGAGCGATCATGTCTCTTGGTTCAGCTTGGCGTATGCGCGGTTGCACTTGTCGTGGCGCCATCCCCCATTGACTTTCATGACGAGCCATTTCATCAACAGTTGGATAATTAATTACTTGGCCCCCTCCACTTGAATTGGTGGAACTGCAAGAGCTTAAACACGCGGTGAAAAGCACGATGATGGTAAGAAAAGTATGGTTAATGTTCATGGGAGAGTAATTTCAACGTCATTAAAAATTCTAGTCGGGTCTTCGCTGGCAAGCAATAAAGAATGCGCACCTGCTGAGGCTTGACGCACATACGCAAGGCCCATCGCGCGGTCAAGCACGGGATGATGTGTTACGCTAGTGATTACCCCTACTTCTCGAAAGTCTTCATTATCGGTTTTCAAGGATAGAGCGGCACCGGGTTGCATGACACCATCGGCGCTTTTCATCACCACTTTAACCAGTGTTCCGGGCATTTTACCCGTGGTTTTGATACGAGAGAGCACTTCTTGGCCAATGTAGCAGCCTTTGGAGAAATCCATGGCCCGGTCCTGCAACCCTGCTTCGGGTGGGAAGACATCGATATTAAGTTCATGAGGAAATCTCGGCACCGCAGCGATGATGCGAAGGGTCTCAAGCTCCATATCCGATAAGACGGGTACGTCAGCTATGAGCGTCGTAATATCCGCCGAAACTGGGAGCCAAAGATCTAATCCCGGTTGTCCTAAGCGGATAGATTTCACTTTTCGGCCCTTTTCCGGCAGCTCGAAAGACTCTGCAACCTTCATGGCATCTCCGAAAAAATGCCAGAGGTTCCAGTCGGAGGTGACATCATTGATGGTGACGTCATCAGAAACGATGTAGCGCTCAAGACGCATTTTTAAAGGTTCACGCAGATCTGATTCTGCGTCCAACGACAAGGATTCATTGCTGGGAATGGGGTGAATGAAGACATCGCCCTCGATCTTGCCTTTTGCATTGGTGACGCAGGCATAAATTGCGGAATCTTCCTTGGCTTTGTCCGCATCATTAGTCACCTGACCATTGAGATAGCGCAGGCGATCAGCACCTGTGACCTGCCATTTAGCACGATTAGAGAGGTTCACTGCGGCTCCATTTTTCAGGAGTTGCTCAAATCGTTGCGCGGTAAAGGATTTATCATTTTCTTTGTCTACCATCGAGAGAGCGGGCGGCGTCAGCTTGGTCGGCATATCAGGCACGACAGAGGGGGTTTTCGGTGCTTTCTCACGTTGATGCACTTTGACAGGGGCGAAATGTTCCATGATAACCGAGAAATCAAGTTCACCTCTGCCTGCTTGGGCCTGTTCATCCATCACTTGCGTGGTGGCATTGAGCACAGGGAGAGCCAGATTTTTTTCCAAGGCCAGTGCTTGGGCATAGCGCGTGTCCTTGAGCATGTTCTTCAGGGAAAAGTGCGCGTTATAGCTGCGCGAGATCATGTTCGGCAGCTTCATACTGATGAGTGGCGAACAATTAGCGTTGAGGGTCAGGGCTTCCGCCAGTTTTTCTGGTGACACATCATGCGCCTTAGTAAGGGCAATAGCTTCCGCCACCGCTTCGACCACGGCGGCAGTAATCAAATTGGTGGTGATCTTTATGACGGTCGCGTCTCCAATCTTCCCGAGGTAGAGTATTTTCTTGCTGCTGGCTTCTAGGACTGGTTTTACGATTTCAAGAACCGATTCCTCACCGCC
>VFKY01000149.1 GCA_009885275.1 Verrucomicrobiota bacterium
ATCTTCCGTTTCATGCCGACCTTGGCAACCGCGGAGAGGCGATCAATGAAAAGGATGCCGTTGAGGTGATCGATCTCATGCTGTAGGGCGCGGGCAAGCAAGCCATCGGTTTCGATGGTCTGCGTTTTGCCGTCGAGGGTTTCATAAGTGACCTTCACGCCAGCCGAGCGTTTCACTTTTTCGCGATAGTCAGGAATGCTCAGGCAGCCTTCTTCACCGATCTCCTTGTCCTTGCCGAGATCGATTTTCGGATTGAGAAAAATGAGAGGCATGATGTCGGTGAGCACCACATCCGCGCCATCGACCCGCACATACGAAACGCATTCAAGATCGTGCGACACATCAATGACCGCGAGCTGAATCGCGACAGCGACTTGAGGCGCGGCGAGTCCGACGCCCTTGGCTTCGTGCATCGTGTCGAGCATGTCCTGAACAAGTTTGCGAACCTCCTCAGTAACAGACGTAACCGGTTTGCATTTCACCCGCAGAACGGGATCGCCGTAGAGAACAATAGGGAGGATCATGAGTCGTCAGTATCAGAGGTGTAGCACTTTAAATTACTCTTACGCTCCCGGAACCTCGGCTGCCTGGGCGGTGCGTTGAATGCGGATTGGAACTTCATTGATGGGGAAACCAGCGATTTTAAGGGCATCCCAAACTTTCATCATTGTGCCGATAGGTGTGCCTTGATCAGGTTGAAGCTCCAGCTTAGTGGAAGGATCATTGATTTTCATCTGCTTTAGTGCCGATGCCAAATCGGTGTCTGCCACTTCGGTGCTGTCGAGTACAATCTTTTCTCCGAGAGTAATGGCCAGAGTCTTGCGCACTTCTTTGGCAGGCGCAGTCGTTCCTAGTCCGCTTGATTGCGGGAGGGTGATCTGCATTTGGGTCTTGGGTTTTGCCTTTCGAAAAGTGGTTGTAGCCACGATAAAAAGAAGCGTAATGATCAAAATATCCACAAGCGCCACGATGGGAATCACGGGCGAGTTTCGTTTGCGTGGGCGGAGATTCATGCGGCAATCACTAAATTATTTGCCACTGGACGAGGAATGTTTCACTTCAAAGTGACGATGAAAATCATGAATGGCATGTCGAAGGATAAGCTCCATGCGGACTGAAATGGCATCGAGCCGCCGGCTGAAATAGCCATGGGCAATCACGGTGGGAATCGCAACAAACAAACCCGCGATGGTGCTGTGCAGTGCTTCTGCGATGCCCTTGGCCACCTGCGCAGTATCTCCATCAATGGCATTTTCACCACCACCGAAACTAGAGAACACGGTAACTAATCCAACGACAGCTCCGAGCAATCCAAGCAGCGGAGAGACGGTAACAATAACTTCCAGCAACGGCACCCCAGTTTCGAGACCATGCATGATGCCACGTGCAGCGGTTTCACAGGCTTCGTTGTTTTCTTCGCGCGTAACATGCTTGCCGGAGATGGCGATGATGCCGAGCTGAGCAGCGACACTGCCATCGGCTTCGAGAATGTGTTGCAGTGGAGTGATGTCGCCATTGGTAGCATAACGCTCGATCTTGTTGATTTCGTCTACGATCTGAGCTGGAAAAAGAATGGGGTCACGCAGTTGAAGTGCTTTGAGGATGATGACGGTGACGGAGATGATCGAGCATAGCCCGATGAGAATCATTACTTCGCCCCCACCGCGGAGAAAGTCCCAGACATGAGAAAAACCAACAGAAAAAGAAGCGAGGCAGAGGGATGACAGCATGAGTTCTAAGGATGTATGATAACGTCGTAATTGATCTCCATGCGTTCGCGGTCAAGCACAGGCAGAAGTTCTTTGGGGATAGGCGGGATTTCTGCCATCAAGATGGCCTCCAATGTAACGTCAGCCAGCAAAGGACTGGCTCTATTATAAGTGATGCGTGCATCTTCAACCTTTCCGTTTTTATTGACGTAAAAGCGCACACTTAGGTTGCCGGGTTCGACCACATCCAATTTCAAGCGAATCAGGGCGTGCCATTTTTTTTCCACGACGCTTGTAGCCACTCTTCGGTAAGCACCCATGGAGGTTGCTTTGGCATTAACGGCATCTTCAGAACCGATGGCATCAATGCCACCATCCTTATTGCTGGTATGGGTTTCCGGCTGAAAAGCATTCACTTCAGGCTTGAGGGTGTTAGTCAGCGGCAAAGTGGGAGCTTTAGGCGGCTCGATTTTTTTTGAAATAGAGGCCAGTGCCGCAACTTCATCGACATGACGCTTCTCAGACGGAAGCATTTTGGGACTGTTCCCTTGCAGTAGCTCATCCAGCTCTTTCATTTTTACTTCGGAAGGAGAGTTTTCCTTTTTGGCCACGATGGTGTCAGGCGTCTGTTTGAGCTCTGGTATCGCAGGAGTCACCGGCTGGGTCATGATGGGAGCGCTGTCGTTCTTAATTTCCCCGTCTTTATAGGTGCGATTAGCCAGCTCCTTTGTCGGAATGTCGATTCCCTTGGATGTAGGCATCAGAGGATCGCCACCACCCGCAGCGGGCAGCTTGGCTGAGGCCGCGGTGTTTTTGTCAGAGATGAAATCCGTTTTGATAGGTGGAGCAGAAGCTTCCTTATTTTGAGTGGTGCGAATGTAAGGCTCTTCCTTGCTGCGAGGTGGCGTTACGGGCAATGGGTCGGAGGGTGGCGCTTCGATGATTTCCGGAAAAACTAACGTCACGGCATTTTCTTCTTTCAGGGTAGTGTCCACCATGCGCTTGATGGTTGGATATCCGATCCATACCGCGACTATACACAGCAATATAACATGCACCGCCAATGAGCCGATGATGCCAAAACGAATCGGACGTGTTTCCAAATGATTCACAAGTCTTAATAATGCGCCTACTCGAGGAAGAATCAATCTCCTTTGTGCTTTGAAAAATGACCACTGGTTCGCGCATGATGAAAAAGCCACTGCT
This sequence comes from Verrucomicrobiota bacterium, assembly GCA_009885275.1. Lineage (GTDB taxonomy): Bacteria > Verrucomicrobiota > Verrucomicrobiia > Verrucomicrobiales > Verrucomicrobiaceae > Verrucomicrobium. Next base: position 2,916 of record VFKY01000149.1, read on the forward strand.
GCGCGTAGCCGCGATAGGGGCCAAAATGCTCAAGCGCAAATTCCCGAAGTTGCTTTGAATTCACCGTGTCTTTAGAGTCAGCAAAGTAGAGTTCTGTCAGCACTCGTTCGATCCAAACATCTATAGGAAAGACGCCAAGACGTTCATAAGCAAAGAGGAGCACGCACTGGGCGATCTTCGGTCCGACTCCAGGAAGCTCACAAAGCTTGGCGCATGCGGCATCGTCATCGAGTGTCGTGACGGCTTCTAAATCAAATGCGCCACTGGCAATGAGCGTCGCCGTTTGATGAAGATGTTTGGCTCGATAACCGAGGCCACAGGCACGAAGTTTCACTTCACCAGCATCGGCCAGTGCTTGAGGTGTGGGATAGATTCTTAGTGTGCTTTTTGATGCGGCTTGCCCAAAGCGCTCACGTAACAACAGAGATATTTGCCGAATATGCGCCACTTGCTTCAACGATGAAGTAATGAAAGTGGCAAGACATTCCCATTGGGGTTGCCTCATGATACGCAAGCCCGGTGCATATTTGAAGGCGCGCCGCAGATGAAGATCGCTCTTGGGCATCGATTTTTTCATGAGTGCGAGATCGTGATCGAGCGCCAAGTAATGCCGCGCCAGTTCTGCCTGACCCTTGCTGACATGAAGCAGATCGGGTTGTGGTTGCATCATCTGCACAACCTCTCCGCCAATCACTCCAGTGAAGAGGTCGCCATCACGATGCCAATGAAATACCTGCCCACTATTGAGCGTGCCTTCAAGATCGAAGCGTTGCACAGGTATGATATCCCACGCAGTCTTCATGACATCACCATGCTCTCGGTTTGCTCAAGCACTTTCTGAAAAGGATAATGCTCCAGCATCCCGAAGGCGTCCTTCTTTGTCAGTCGGTCACGGGTCGTCGCCGGACTGGTGAGCCCGCAGAGATAGCGGGCCAGTTGTCGCGGCGCCCGAAGTGCAGCATGTCCTTCGGCAATGACTTGTTGAATCTGCTCCAGTTGCTCCAAGGAAATGCAGGGTTCTGGGGAATGCGGCAGCTTGCGGGATGCGGGAGCACTTGTTTCGAGACAGCACCCGCAATGACCACAGTCCTCGGTTAAATCTTCTCCAAAATAACGCAACAGATGGCGCGTGAGACAGGATGATTGTTCTGAAAAATCAGTCACCAGGGCGAGACGCTCGGCATCTTTGCATTCACGTTCCGCAAAAAGTTTCTGCATCTTCTGACAAAGCATTTCGATGTCGGGCTTCTCATTCCGAGCAACAAGCCGATAGCGATGCCGCAGCCCACTGGGCTTGAGTTCAATATCGCCGGAAGTCTCCAGATATGACAGCGCCTTGAGAATACGATCGCGCGACTCACCCAAGGCCAGCGCTGACTCATCAACATTCAAGTTGAGCCATTTATAGCCACGCTTTCCACTGTCAAAAAGTCGTTGAAGGAACGCTTGTCGTTCGGATGTATGTCCCGAAATCAGTCGTGCTTCCCCATGCACAAAACGAATTTGATAACCAGAATAAAAAGCTCCGAGCGGGGTGAGTATGCCATCGAGCTCTAAATACGTCAGCACTGTTTCCAAAACAAGCGGGCGAATATCGGTGGTGCGAGCAAGATCATAGCGACTGATGTCAAATTCATCGCCCTTACGAAGCAAATGATCCATCAACTGACGCACCGCCGCGGCCGTAGGCGTGTCGCCATAGACAAAATTTTGCAGCACGATGAGATCATCACCACAGGCCAG
>VFKY01000216.1 GCA_009885275.1 Verrucomicrobiota bacterium
AACCAAGACTGGCAGGTGTATCTCGACAGTCAGCGTCGCGGAGCCTACGAGGTTTCCCGCAGTTCTTGGATTGGCGACTATACCGATCCCATGACTTTCCTCGGCATGTGGACAAAAAACAATGGTAACAACATGACCGGGTGGAGCAGTGATCGCTATGAAGAACTGCTGCGTAAGTCCGCTCAGACTGGCGATGCCACGGAGCGCTTTGGTATTCTCAAAGAAGCTGAAACAGTGCTTATGGACGAGCTACCGATCATTCCCATCTATTGGTATGCACACAGTTTTCTCATACAACCTGAAGTGAAGGGTTGGAACTCTTCGCTGCTCGATGATCGTCCCTATAAGTGGTTTGATCTGAAAACCCCCTAACCACTTTCTCGACTCCCATGCTGTCTTTTGCCTTCCGTCGCTTACTCCAGAGTCTGGTGGTGATCTTTGCCCTCTTCACCATCACTTTCTTTCTCTCACGCTACGCGCCAGGAAGCCCCTATGCTAAAGAGCGCAATCTTCCACCGCACATCGAAGCGTATCGTCGCGCTTCCCTTGGACTCGATAAACCTCTCATTGAACAATACTGGCTCCGACTTCAACGCTTGAGTCGCGGGGATCTTGATATGTCGGACAAGTATCAAGGACGTTTTGTGGCTGACATCATTCGCGACTCCTTTCCCATTTCTTTGCAACTCGGACTCTGTGCGCTGGGTATTGCCATGCTCATCGGTATCCCCTTGGGTGCCTATGCCGCTCTGAAACCGAATACCATCAACGATTACGCGCCGATGACGATCGCCATGCTTGGAGTGTGTCTGCCAACCTTTGTGCTTGGCCCCTTATTGGTGCTCTTTCTCGCACTGAAAATAAATATCTTCAATGTCTCCGGCTGGTATGAACCTTCGGATATTTTTCTTCCCGCGCTCACACTTGGATTGGTAAATTCCGCTTACATCGCGAGACTCACACGAGCCGGAATGAGAGAATCTCTAGCACAGGATTACATTCGCACCGCCCGCGCCAAGGGAGCAAGCGAACGAGCTGTCATCTGGCGTCATGCCCTGAAGAGCGCCATCCTTCCCGTGTTGAATTTCCTTGGTCCAGCAGCAGCGGGACTCATCACCGGCTCCTTTGTCGTAGAGTCTATTTTTCAAATTCCCGGACTAGGTCAACACTTCGTTAGCGCTGTCGTGAATCGCGATGTCTCACTCACTGTGGGCACAGTCGCCTTCTATGGTGTCTTCATTGTGTTCTTCAACTTCCTTGTCGATGTCGCTCAAGTCATGCTCAACCCCCGACTCTCCTTCCGCTGATTTCGCATGACTGCCCTCCAACCATCTGAATCCCCTACCCGTCTGGCACTGCGCCGACTCTGGCAAAACAAGTTTGCTGTGGCTTCTCTGTTTTTCCTCGTGTTCATGGTCGCACTTTGCGTGTTCGGCCCCTTGTTTTCCGCTTACACGGAACGGGACACTGACCTCAACTATCGCGCCCAAGCCCCCACGGCACAACATTGGATGGGCACGGATGGCCTGGGTCGGGATATCGCCACCCGCATTCTCACGGGAGGGCGCATCTCTCTAGCCGTGGGCTTTGTCACCACACTGGTCGCACTGTTTTTCGGAATCAGTTACGGCGCTATCTCTGGTCTTGCCGGTGGTCGAGTCGATGCCTTGATGATGCGCATTGTCGATGTCTTATATGCCTTTCCCTTGATGATCTTCGTCATCATCCTGACCATGCTACTCGATAAAAATGAAGTGCTCCTCCATCTCTCCAAGACAGTGAATTTCGATGCACGCATCCTCCTGCTCTTCATCGCCATCGGCGCCGTGGAATGGCTCACCATGGCCCGCATTGTCAGGGGGCAAATCCAGTCGCTCATGAAGCAAGACTTTGTCACCTGTGCCAAGGCGAATGGCGCAAGCTGGGGACACATCATGCTGCGGCATCTCCTCCCCAACATCCTCGGGCCGGTCATTGTTTACTCCAGTCTCACGGTCCCCAGCGTCATGATCCTCGAAGCCACTCTGAGCTTCCTCGGACTCGGCGTGCAACCACCCTATGCCTCTTGGGGCTCCCTCATTCTCGATGGTGCCAACAGCATGGAGACTTACCCCTGGCTCCTCGTCTTTCCCGCCATCTTCTTCAGCTTCACTTTGCTGGCTCTGAACTTTTTTGGCGATGGATTGAGGGACGCGCTCGATCCAAAGTCGCGGTAAATTTAGACAGGATTAACGGGATTATGAGGATTGATGAACAAGAGATTCTATCGCTCTTCTGAATCCTGTAAATCATGTTAATCCTGTCCAAAAAGCTTATTGACTCATAAATACATAGCACTGGATCAAATCGCCGAAGCGAAACGGTTGGCCATAGAATGGAGA
>VFKY01000192.1 GCA_009885275.1 Verrucomicrobiota bacterium
AAGAACAACGCGATTCTTCTAAGCAGGACTTCCATTGGCAGTGATTCTCATGAATACTTTGGTGATGGTGAAAAAGCTTCTGAAATCACTGATGACTATATTGATCCTGCTGCTTCTCTCGGTTGTTCTGCTTCTTGTCAGTTGTCAGAGCAAATTGATTTATATGCCCCGTCATTATGAGGCGAGTCTGTTGAGGGGAATCGACGCGCGTCCGCTTTCTTATGAGACCTCACAGGGGAAACAAACTGCATGGGTGCACCCAGCAAAAGCGACGGGCGATAGCTTGGTGTGGCTGGTCTTCTGTGGCAACGGAACGGTGGCGCTGGACTGGGTGGACTATTTCACAGCACCGAAGCAGCGACAGGACACCTATCTACTTTTCGATTATCCCGGATATGGTCAAAGCGAAGGTCAACCCACGCCTTCAAGCATCAAGGAATCCGTGGTGAAACTTATCCCCGCATTGGCGCTAGAACTCAAGACTACCGAAAAGGCGTTGCGTCCGCGCCTTCGTGTTTTCGGGCAATCTCTCGGTTGTGCCTCGGCACTGATGGCGGTGGAGGAGCATCACATTTCCGGGGGTGTGCTCATCGCACCGTTTACGACCATGAAAGACATGGCGCGTCAGGTTGTCGGCTGGCCTCTTTGTGAAGTGCTTCATCATCGGTTTAACAATGTGGCAGCCCTCGAACGGTTGGAGAATCGTGAGGGGCTGCATCTGACCATTTTACATGGTTCCGCTGATGAGATGATCCCTGTGGCCATGGGCCGGACATTGGGGCAGGGCTTTCCTCGCATCGTCAGCTTTGAGGAGGTGCCCGGTGCTCGTCACAATCAGATTCTGCATACAGACCATGTAAAAATTGAAGCAGCCATGGAAGCTTATCGCTAGATTTTATGGCGTTTCAGTTTTTGTTGAGGTAGAAAGTCACATAGGCTACGCGTCATCACGTTTAACTTAAAACACCCTAACCACCCACTCACGATATGTCTGAAGATATTGAAGTTCCTGAAGCCAGAGATCCATTTGAAAAGCGCATTGCCATCACCATCGCCATTATTGCGGTGCTGCTTTCCTACATCACGATGCGCGGGGACAACGCCAAGACTGACGCCATCATTAAGACGAACGAAGCCGCCAACAAATGGGGCCATTTTCAATCGAAAAGCATCAAGCAACATGACGATGAACGGGCTTTGGATATCATTAAAAGTCTTCCCACCAGCCCTGATCTCGCACCGCGGATTGCGATGATTGAAGCTAGCATGAAGAAATATGATGACGAGAAAGGGGTGCTAATGAATGAAGCGAGAGCGCTGAATGAAGAAGCGGGGGTGGGCGGGAAGATGAATGACCGTTGCGATTTTGCGGCGCTCTTTCTTCAAATTTCGGTGGTGATCTGCTCAGTCGCGATCTTGAGTCGGATGCATCTTTTTTGGTATTTTGGTATAGCCTGCGCGTCGGTCGGCGTGGTAAAATTTTTCTTCTAGCACTCACCGCTTGAGCAGTTGACGCATCGTGCTAGTCTGCGCGTCCCTATGGCCCAATTCAAAATTCTCATCGCCGGTAACAACGACCCTATATCGAGCATCGGCATCGATCTCCTGAAGGCAGAACCAGCATTCTCTGTCGAGGTGAACATGAATCTCAAGGCCGAAGATGACATGGTGGAGGCTTCTCGTGACGCTCATGCCATCATTGTCCGCAGTGGGGCCAAGGTCACCGCTAAGGTCATCGCCGCGGCAACGAATCTGAAAGTGGTAGGTCGCGCCGGCGTCGGAGTGGACAATATCGATATTCCTGTGGCTTCAAAGCGTGGGGTGGTCGTGATGAACACGCCTGGAGGCAATACCATCTCCACGGCGGAACACGCCTTTGGTTTGATGATGTCCCTATCCCGCAAGGTGCCACAAGCTCATGCCACGATCATGGCCGGCAAGTGGGATCGGAAGAGCTTTCAAGGCACGGAGCTGAATAAGAAGACCCTCGCGATTCTTGGCATGGGCCGTATCGGCACCGAGTTTGCCAAGCGCGCCAAGGCTTTCGGCATGAACGTGGTGGCCTACGATCCTTATCTGAGCGCCAATCGCGCGCAGATGTTACAAGTGGAGTTGCGCGATGATCTCGATGAAGCAGTCAAGGATGCGGACTTCATTACCATGCACATGCCGTTGACGCCGGAGACGAAGCACATGCTCAATGAAACCCGCATGCGCCTTATCAAAAAAGGCGTGCGCATCATCAATTGCGCTCGTGGTGGTCTGATTGACGATAACGCTCTGGCCAAGCTTCTCGTGGAAGGTCACGTCGGCGGTGCCGCATTGGATGTCTTTGAAGTGGAGCCCCCGCCTGCGGACTATCCCGTGCTTAATGCCCCGAATGTGGTTTTCACCCCGCACCTTGGTGCTTCGACGGAAGAGGCTCAGGAATCGGTAGGCATCGAGATTGCGGAACAAGTGCGCGATAACCTTCTTCAAGGCACCGTGGTCAATGCGGTGAACATGCCGAATATCGATCCCAAGACACTGGCGGAAATCGGTCCCTTCCTTCGTTTCGGCGAAATTCTCGGCCGTCTTATTTCCCAGATTGCTGCTCAGCGTGCGGATTTTCTTCGCATCAATTATAGTGGCAAGCTCGGTGAATTGGATACGACATTGGTCTCACGCGGCGTTTTGAAAGGGTATTTGGAAAAAGCAGTGGGCGCGGATCAGGTGAACCTGATCAATGCGGTCGGCATTGCCGAGAATCTTGGTCTGCGTTTCACGGAGAGTCGCGTGCCTGGGCCAACGGAGTTTTCGGATCTCATTGAAGTCGAAGTAGGCAACAGTGAAAATACCGCCGTCATCAGCGGTTCATTCTTCGGGGGCGATCCTCGCATCGTGAAGATCAATGGACGTCGTGTCGAAGCCAAGCCGGAAGGCACCTTGTTACTCATCGAGAACGATGACCGCCCCGGCATGATCGGCGCTTACGGCACCATCCTCGGCAAGCATCAGGTCAATATCGCCAACATGTCCTTGAGTCGGAACACAGAAGGCGGCACTGCGTTGACCCTTCTCAGTCTCGATGGCACTCCCAAAGCCGAAGTGGTCAATGAGTTGGAAAAAGTCGAAGGCGTAAAACGTATCCATTGCATGGTGTTGGATGCGTAAAATATGATGTGAGGTTTGCTTGTAGAATAAATTTGTGCCATAAATATCCGCTATGAACGTGCTTGAGACCAAAGAAGCGGTGACTCACTTGACTCCAGATGAACTGAAGGAGTTTCAGGAGTGGTTTGAGGAATATACTGCGGAGTTATGGGACAAGCAGATCGAGCAGGATGTGAATTCTGGAAAGTTTGATGGAGTGGCAGAGCGTGTGAATGCAGAATATAAAGCCGGGCGTTGCACGCCATTATGAAGCACTTTACTCACCCGGATTTCTGGGTGCACT
>VFKY01000328.1 GCA_009885275.1 Verrucomicrobiota bacterium
CAAGATTAAGAGAGCGAAGTTGTTTTTCATTAAGAATCCCCGGCTCTCGACATTCTGCGCACAATTTCCGAACAAGGCGCTGCGCCTCAATGGCTCTCACTGACGAAGCAATAAGGAAGGGCTTAATACCAATATCGATAAGTCGAGACACAGCGCTTGGAGCATCGTTAGTATGAAGCGTGCTAAAGACTAGGTGCCCAGTAAGTGATGCATTGATGGCTATGCTGGCAGTTTCCATGTCTCGAATTTCCCCAATCATGATGATGTTCGGTGCCTGGCGAAGCATCGCTCGCAGTGCAGCGGCAAAAGTCATGCCTATGTCCTCTTTGACCATCACCTGATTGATACCAGGAAGTTCATACTCAACAGGGTCTTCTACCGTGATAATTTTTCGGTCTGGACGATTGATAAAGTGGAGACAAGCATAGAGCGTGGTTGTTTTACCAGACCCTGTTGGCCCTGTAACCAGAATGATTCCATCGGGCAGGGTGATCAACTCTTCGAAAGTCTCCTGATCATCTGAAAGAAAACCTAGATCACTCAACCCAAGTCGCAGTGAAGATTTGTCCAAAATACGCATGACAACACTCTCGCCGTTGCTTGTGGGAACAATGCTGACACGCAAATCCAGCTCCTTGTCTTGGAACTTCATTTGAATCCGCCCATCTTGAGGGATGCGCTTTTCATCAATGCTCATGGACCCCGTCATGATCTTTAAGCGCGCAATAACGGACGAATGAAGTTTTTTAGGGTGGTGCTCGACATCGTGCAAAACTCCATCGATGCGATAACGCATACGCAAATCCTTCTCCATCGGCTCAATATGAATATCCGAAGCGCGGTTCTTAAAGGCTTCAATCAAAGTATTCGATACTAAGCGTATAATAGGGGCGTCTCCATCTGTTGACGCATCCATCCCTTTAATGATAGTGCCAGCCATTTCACCATCATTGCCATAGAGTGTCGTGATCAGAGTGCGAATCGAGGCCGGAGTCGCACAAATAAAATCAATCTCTGTAGATAATACGTGAGGTAATGCATCCAATGTCTCGAAGTTATTGGGATCACTGATGGCGATACGTAAACGCTCGTGATCGTAACCTAATGGCACCACTTTGTATCGACGCGCCACATCTTCCGCCACAGCCAGCTTCATCTCAGGTGCGACGAAATAGCCAGTAAGATCAATAAACTCCATGCCAGAATTAACCGCCATGGTGTGCGCAACATCCTCTTCGGTAACGACACCGCCCTTAATAAGCCCTTCGATCAGCGTTTCAGTGGGCTTCTTCGTGGTACGAGCATGATTAAAATCCTGCTCCGTAACAAGACCTGATTCCTTGAGCTGTTCTAATAGAAATTCTTCGTTTGAATACATGAATGGCCGTGGATGGGGGCTTACTATTTAATTTATAATGACTGTCGAAACCGAAAGCATACCTCGCTCGATGAAGCGGTGTCAACACTCGTGGACTTTTTCTGCTGAAAGTTTGAGATAAACAGGCTTCAGTATCCGTTCGATGTATTGCAACTCTTTAAATCTATACCTCTTATCCCAAATACCTTAACCATGTTACGCCCATCCACCGCTTCATTACTCCCCTGCCTCTCAGCAGCTCTGTATTTGTTTCTTGCGCCCTCTCTACCAGCACATGAGGCGGCCCAACAAATGGCAGAGACCGCTAATGCGTTCCTAACCAGCCTACCTGAGGCTCCCAAAGCTAAGGCGCAATTCCCGTTCACCGATGAAGAGCGCATTAACTGGCATTTCATACCGCGCGAACGCAAGGGCTTATCCATCAAGGAAATGTCTCAAGAGCAACGCCTCCTCGCTCATGCCCTCCTAAACACTGGTCTCAGCTATCGCGGCTACATTAAGGCCGTGACCATCATGAGCTTGGAGGAGATACTCTACGCCATTGAAGGCGCTGGAGACGAATCCAAGCGTGAGGCCGCTCGCTTGAAGCGGGATCCAGAACGCTATTTTTTCAGTATCTTCGGCGTACCGGGAATGACTGGGATCTGGGGCTGGCGCGTTGAAGGCCACCATCTTTCCCTGAATTTCACAATCAAGGATGGACAACTGATGCGTGCCACCCCCTCGTTCTTCGGTTCCAATCCCGGAGAAGTCAGAATTGGTGCTCGCAATGGACTACGAGTCCTCGGACAAGAAGAAGATTTGGGCAGAAAGCTTGTTCAGTCCTTCAGTGATGCACAATTTAAGAAAGCTTTGGTCAACGAAACCGCCCCCAAAGAAATGCTGACAGAAGCAAAAAAAGCCGTCACGCCTCTTACTCCCAATGGAATTAGCGATGAGGAACTCTCCGTGGATCAAAAGAAAGCGCTTCACCTCATTATTCGCGAATTTCTATTCCGTATCCGCCCTGACATCGCCGAAGAGAGTTGGCAAGAAATTCTATCCAGTGGCCCAGTTCACTTTGCTTGGGCAGGCGGGCGAGAATCTAAGCAGCCTCACTATTACAGCGTGCAAGGTAAAACCTTCCTTTTGGAATACGACAACACTCAAAATGATGCCAACCATGTCCATACGGTATGGCGTGATTTTGATAGTGATTTTGGTATCGATTTGCTTGGCGAACATCTCAAAGTAAAACATTAGCATTGGGCAAATAGCCTAATTCCCATTAAAACCGGACAGATATGTCCGGTTTTTTATGCGCTACTCATGTAGTGGCTTGAACCACTCCCGCTTATTAAACCCATTACACATATGGTATGGACAAATATTCTTAATTAGTGCTAAAGTTAATTAATTAAGTTATTAGCTTCTTCGCGTCATGGACAACACTAAAAGCGACTCAGCATCAACAGTTGAGGATCAACTGCGGAAGCGAATCCAAGAGCTGGAAGAAGCGGTCGCGATCAGCGATAAAACCAAGGACGAACTCTCTAGCGCAAAGGAAAGATTCAGTCTTGCTGTTCAAGGTTCGAATGATGGGATATGGGACTGGGATCTTCGCAGTAACGAAGTCTTCTATTCCCCTCGATGGAAAAGCATGATTGGTTATGAAGAGAATGAGGTTGAGGATAATTTTTCGGCATTTGAGAAACTGCTGCATTCTGACGATCACGATCGGGTGATTGCTGAAGTGAATACTTACCTGCGCGGGTTAAATCAAAGTTACAGTGTCGAGTTTCGCTTTCGCCATAAGGATGGTACTTACCTCTGGATACTGGCGCGAGGCATGGCTTTCAGGGACAGTCAAGGTGCCCCCTATCGGATGGCAGGATCACACACGGACATCACAGATCGAAAAGTTGCGCTGCAATCATTAGCGGACAGTGAAGCGCAACTGCACCAAGCCAAACAAGTCGCCGAAACAGCCAATCGCGCGAAGAGTGATTTCCTTGCCAACATGAGCCATGAGATTCGAACTCCCATGAACGGCGTCATCGGGATGACCGACTTACTACTTCAGACAAATCTATCTCCTGAACAACGCGGCTATCAAAATCTCGTCAAACAGTCAGCCGAATCCTTGCTCGACATTCTTAATGACATTCTTGATTTTTCAAAAATTGAAGCCGGTAAACTTAATTTGGAGAACGCTGAATTTCAGCTTCGTGACTCCATAGGTGACATTTTGCAAGCCATGGGTCTGCGCGCCACAAGTGGCGGATTAGAGCTCTCCTATAAAATAGCATCCAACATTCCTGACTGCCTCATTGGGGACATCAGCAGATTGCGGCAAGTATTGGTAAACCTGGTAGGCAACGCCATCAAGTTCACCCAACACGGTGAAGTGTTGGTCGAGATATGCCCAGACACGCTTTCTGAAAATTACGTCATGCTCCGCTTTATTGTGAGTGATACAGGAATTGGTATTGCCAAGGATAAGCAGGCGCACATCTTCGAATCCTTCACCCAGGCAGAAAGCTCTACAACCCGAAGATATGGCGGAACCGGACTTGGACTAACCATTTGTCGCCAATTAGTGGAACTTATGGAGGGGGAGATTGGATTGGAAAGCCAACCCAGCAAAGGTAGTAAATTTTATTTTACGGTTCGGCTTGGTGTTGGCATTCAAAAAATAGGGGCGGCCAGGGCTGGCCTTAAAGCCATTGAGGAGCTCCCCATTCTTATCGTGGATGATAACGACACGAATCGCATTATTTTGGAAGACATGGTTAAAGGCTGGTCCATGCATCCAACATTAGCCTCCAGTGGTGCCGAGGCATTAGAAATGCTTGAGTCGGCTCACGATCAATCCAAGCCCTTCACGCTAATCCTGCTTGATGCCATGATGCCCGAAATGGATGGGGCGGAAGTAGTTCAACACATCCATGAAAGATACGGAGTCAACGCTCCAAAAATACTACTGCTCTCCTCTGCTGGTGGGCACATTGAGTTGTCCAGCACTTCAAAACCTTTTGTACAACGAATCATCACTAAGCCCATCAAACAGTCAGAACTGCTTGATGCCATCACGCTTATCTGCTCCCCAGCAACCGAAGATGCTATTAAAAAAATTGTCACTGATCTTCCAGTTGACTCTAAGGGTCGCTCTCTAAAAATCCTTCTCGCAGAAGATGGGCGTGTGAACCAGATGGTCGCCATTAAATTGTTGGAAGATCGAGGTTACACCGTCGTACTTGCCACCAATGGCCGCGAAGCTGTGGTAGCCTATAAGGCTGAAGCATTTGACGCCATACTTATGGACGTTCACATGCCTGATATGAACGGTTACGAGTCGACCATGGCCATTCGTGAACTAGAGGCCGTTAGCGGTAGGCGCACCCCCATCATCGCTATGACCGCCAATGCGATGAAAGGCGATCGGGAGCTGTGTCTGCAAGCAGGCATGGATGACTACATATCTAAGCCTGTTCGATCCTCTGACTTGTATCGCATCATCAAGAAAAATACAGCCAGTGCAAGCGCTGGAACAAGAAGCCAAAGTGATTCGTTAAATGATAAAAGCACTCTTAGTAATCAATCCTCTTTTGATGCTAAGTCTTTTCGGTCTTTAATCGGCGACGAACGATTAATGCTTGAGTTGATTGCCGTATTTTTCGAAGAATCCGAGTCAACACTCAATAATGCTGCACGGGCTCTAGCAAATCGTGACGCCACACTACTCCATCAATACACTCATTCTTTGAAGGGAATGATCGGCAGTTACGCGGCAGAGCCTGCTTTGCAGGCCGTGAGCAACTTGAATGGATTCGCGCGATCAGGAGACTTCCGCCGTGCTCAGGCCATATTTCCAGAAGTAGAGCGTGAATTGATCAGGCTCGGCGAATCCCTCCGTCTTTTCAGTAAACAGATAAGCTCATCGTAAGTCGGCTACTTCAATGCTGCTTTTTCTATTCTATCAATATTTTCTTTCATGACGGTAAGCCAATTCCCTTTTTCAGGTGTGTTTGCACAGGGAGAAAAGACCACACTGCTCACACCAAATGCCTCTAGTTTATTGATAGACTCTTCGACAGGCTCACCTTCCCAAACAAACCATTTCGAAGGGTGCTCCCTCAATAGTTTTTTCAAATCCTCCATTTGATCATCTGTCGGCACTTTCTCAGGCTCCCACTGCAGCGATTTTAGATTAATGTCATATTGTCTTGCCCAGTATTGATAAACAGGATGGGAAGCGACCATGGGCTGCCCCATGAGCTTATCGGAGGCGGCTCTCATGGCGTTGTCCAATCCAAGTAAATCATTCTTCAAAAGGTCGAAGTTTAAAGCGAAGAGTTCGACTTGTGCAGGACGCAGTTTTTGTAAAGCTTCACGAATCGCATCCGCTTGAAGCAGCGCTTGTTTAAAATCCAGCCAAGTCGTAAACGCAACGCCTTGATGAGAGTGTTCGCCCTGCTTACCGTGAGTATGAGACACCGTATCATTCACAATGATAAATGAGTCACTAAATGCTGCGGAAGTATCTAGTAACTTAGCTGTAGGCAGGGTCGATTTCTGCTCCCACTTAGAATAAGTGGCTCCATTCATCACTATAAGATCCGCACTCTGGAAATTCAGAATCACGGCATTTGATGGATGCCAAAATGCCGGATCCACGTCACTCGGTGCTTCATATAACACCTTCACCTCTGTACCTCCAATACGCTCCACAAAGTAGGCAAGTGGATAATTGGCGACGGCAATTTTCAACAATCCATGACTAGAGGTTCCCTTAAAAGACTCAGGTGCGGTCTTTTCACATCCAGTCATCAATCCGAAGCACATTATCAATGTAATCAATCGGATTATTTTAAATCTGTTTGGACAGTAATTAAACATACCATTGGTAACACATCAGGTAAACCAAGACGCCCGTAATAGAAACATAAAGCCAGATTGGCAGTGTCCATTTGGCAATTTTTTTATGGCGCTCGAAGCGCCGCTTAGCAGCAGGAACAACTGTCAAAATCACCATGGGTAAATTGACTACTGCTAAAACCACATGCGTAAAAAGCATGGTGAAATATACAAAACGAATTATGCCTTCCCCTCTAAATGGAACATGCCCTACCTTGTAATGATATGTGAGGTAGCTGATTAAAAATGCCGTGGACGTCAAGAGCGCAAGAATCATGAAGACAATATGCGATGCCTTCTTATTCATTTTAATCGATATCCAACCTGCAAGCAGCAAGCACGTGCATGCGCTGTTCAATG
>VFKY01000335.1 GCA_009885275.1 Verrucomicrobiota bacterium
GATCATTCCTGCCTGTCTAAGGATGGAGAGGTGCTTCGACACGTTCGCTTGACCTGTTCCGGAGGCTTCGACGAGCTGCGTGACGTTCATTTCCCACATCAGTTGGGATACGCGGACAGTAGTCCGCCGCATCGTGCGCTGGGCGGCGACGGTGAGTCGAGGTGGCAGGGATGTGAAACAAACAAGCGTACCAGCAGAGTTCATCATCGGCGGTACGATTGGCCGAACGAGCTGAGACACACGGCAAAATGTTTCATTGCGGCGAGTTACTTGAAGCGCTGCGCCCCTGTTCTTTGCTCGAATCTAGCAAAGCTTTAAGTTCGGAAACAATTTCTGGATGCTGACTATATACATTGGTGATTTCACCAGGGTCATCGGCTAAATTATAGAGTTGGCCGGGGGCACTTGAATCCTTTTCCGGTAGGGAAAATTCTTTCATTTCCCCCCGTTCGTAGTTATTCCCGCCCGAGCCTTGGTGATCGCAATACTTCCAATTCCCACGTCGAATAGACATCTTGGACGTCCATGTTTGCTGCAAAAGATAAGGGCGAACCGATTGTTCACCCTGAGTTCCCAGTAAAACAGGCAACAGATTAAAGCTGTCTTCAGCGGCGTTTTTAGGCACTTCGGCGCCGACGATCGCAGCACAGGTTGCAAAAACATCAGTCAATGACAGCAATTGATTGCTGAGAGTGCCTGCTTTAATTTTCTTTGGCCAACGCACGATAAATGGGGTGCGATGTCCACCTTCCCACTGATCGCGTTTCACGCCGCGCCATGGACTTGCGCCATCATGATTATAGGTTTTACGCATTTCAACAACAGTGGACACTTCAGGTCCATTATCGCTTCCAATCATAACGATGGTGTTATCGGCAATGCCCAGGCTTGTGAGTGTCTTCATTAATTCGCCAACGATCCAGTCCATTTCATAAATATAATCACCGTGTGGTCCAAATTTAGTTGCCCCCATAAATTGTGGGGCGGGCAATGAGGCCAAATGCACGGCAGCAAACGAATGGAGTAAAAAGAAAGGCTCTTGAGATCGAGTCTTTACGTGTTCCTGTAAATACGCTTTGGCTTTATCCAGAAAAACGAGATCAACCTCATTGAGCTTATAGTCAGGTGCAATCACGCCATCACGGCAATCTCCGGTGAATGGGTTTTTAGGGATAAGACTGCGGTCAAGTTTGCCGGTCGGTGCAACGGGTATGTGGTCATTGTCAATGTAAGCGTAAAGGAAATCTGAAGTAGGGCAGCATACGGTGCCAAAGAAACGCGCAAACCCCTGGTCCATTGGGCCACCATCAATGCGTCGCGAGTAATCAACTCGTTCTACCCCCTCAGGCCCGTCATGATTAATTGGCTTGCCCTTGCTGTCGTAAAAAGTCATGCCGACATGCCATTTACCAAACATCGCGGTATGATAGCCCTTGCTTGCAAGCATGTCGGCGATGGTCATTCGAGATGGCTCAATTAAGCATGGTCCGCCAACACCAGTAAAAACCGTATTGTTTTTTGTGCGAAATGCCATCCGCCCAGTAAGGAGTGAATATCGTGTCGGAGTGCAAACCGTGCTTGGCGAGTGAGCATCGGTGAATCGCATGCCTTCAGCGGCAAGTCGATCAATGTTAGGTGTTGGAATTTTTGAGTCTGGATTATAGCAACTCACATCGCCGTAACCGAGGTCGTCGGCGAGGATGAAGAGAATATTGGGCTTTTTGATTGGCGAATCGTCAGCAGCGTGGAGTGTGACCAACGGCACCAGCAACAGGGTGGTGAGCAGCGTTAGAGCCGCTTGACTGCTCCTTGTAATAGCAAATCGGACGATCATGTATCTTACTATTACCATGAAAAGTTTACCCAAACATCAAGAAATCTCAAGTGAACTGCTCACCGAGATCCTCGCAGGTAAACACGACTTATCGAATCGTCTGCCGAGTGAGGCGCAATTGGTGAAGCGATTCGGCGTGTCTCGTCCTACCATCGCTCGAGCCTTGCTCGATTTGAAAACGAAGGGAGTCCTCGAACGTCGCGCAGGCTCGGGCACTTACCTTTGCAAAGATCGCGATACCAGTCCGAAGGTACGCCAGATGGGGTTGATTGTGCCAGGCCTTGGTAAGGTGGAAATATTCGAAGTCATCTGTGGTGAACTCGCTAGCCTTGCCCGCGTGCATGATTTTGGCATGCATTGGGGTGGCAGCGCGCGCGCCCGATCCGAGGCGGGAATGAGCATCGATGAAGCGGAAGAACTTTGCGGACGATTCATTGAAAAAGAAGTGAATGGCGTATTCTTTGCGCCTTTCGAGCATACCACCGACAATGAAGCCGCGAATCGTCGAATCACTGAACGCTTGAGCCATGCCGGCATCCCTGTGGTACTTCTGGATCGTGATATGCATGCTTTTCCACAACGGAGCGCTTTTGATCTTGTCGGCATCGATAACTTTGCCGGAGGCTACATGCTCGCCGATCATCTCATCAAACTCGGTGCGCGCCGTCTTGCGTTTGTCACCCGACCCTTCTCCGCGACCACGGTGGATGCTCGTAAAGCTGGCGCCTGTTCAGCGATGATGGCGCATGGCATCGAAGTAGGGCGAGATTTTCTCCATGAAGGTGACTGCACCGATATGAAATTTGTACGTCACTTGACAGCAGGCGGACAACATGATGCGGTCATTTGTACGAATGACCACACTGCCGCTCAACTGTTGCAAACGCTCGCTCGCCTCGATATCAAGACTCCAAATAATCTCCGTGTCGTCGGCTTTGATGATGTGCGTTTTGCGACCTTGCTCTCAGTGCCACTGACGACTATTCAACAACCCTGTCGTGACATCGCTCTCACCGCTTTCAACGCCATGCGTGAGCGCATCGCTGACCCCACGCTGCCCGCGCGCAGCCTCCTTCTCACCCCCCGCCTCGTTGTTCGTGAATCCTGTGGCGCTTATCTTCCTCGTTGAATGAAATGAATAAAAGCCAAGTACAAGCACGACCGATGTAACCGGCGACTTGGATGAATGGATCTCTGATGGGAGAAATATTTTGGGGTTTAGTGCCAAGCAATCATTTTATCAAGACTCCGAAATAGAGAACAAACATTCGAGTGCTCTGGGAAAGGGGGGTGTAAGCAGCGATGAATGATTGATTATATTTTGGGAAATGGCTACGATATCGACTTAATGAGGTTGATTGCTATTACCGTTTTTCTAAGTTCGTTTCTCGTATTTCAGGTTCAGCCTCTGATAGGAAAGTATATTCTGCCCTGGTTTGGTGGCACTCCGGCCGTATGGACAGCGTGTATGCTATTTTTTCAATCGGCCTTGTTAGGGGGATACGCCTATGCGCATATCATCGTGGGAAAATGTGGTATCAAACGGCAAGTAATCATCCACACAACTTTGCTGATTATCACCCTGTTCTGGTTGCCTATTACACCTCCTGATTGGTTGAAGCCTGTAGATGCATCCTGGCCGGTAATGCGAGTATTGCTATTGCTCCTGGTAAGTGTGGGGGGGCCCTTCTTGCTGATTTCCGCGACGGCGCCTCTACTGCAGAGCTGGTTTAGCCAGGCATTTCCCGAGCATTCTCCCTATCGCCTGTATGCATTATCAAATCTGGGATCATTGTTGGGATTGTTTGCCTACCCTTTTATTGTCGAGCGGATGCTTCGTCTTCCGGACCAGACTTGGGCATGGTCGATTGGATATATTGTTTTTGTGATTCTTTGTTCAGCTACAGGGTGGTGGGTTCAGGGCCGTATTGGAGCTGCGGGTGCGAGGGATAATCGCACAACAAGGCAGGTTGATCAGCCAGATGGAGAATCCACATCTGTTTTGGAAAATCGAGGAATGAAGTCTCTGGATGCTGTTCTCTGGTTGATGTTGAGTGCGTGTGGCTCCGTAGTACTGCTAGCTGTAACAAATCAGTTATGTCAAAATGTGGCAGCGGTGCCTTTTCTCTGGGTATTGCCTTTGGGGCTCTATCTGGTCACCTTTATTTTGTGCTTTGACAGTGCTGGCTGGTATCGTCGCGGACTATTTGGATTATTGTGGATTGTAGTGCTGTTTATTGCATTCTGGCTTGGGTTTGGAGCTTCTTTGTCCCTAGTGGGTACCAGTGCTCTGTATTGCTTTATTCTTTTCGTCTGTTGCATGGTTTGTCATGGAGAGCTGTCCGGGCTGAAGCCTGAGCCACAAAAATTAACCTTGTTCTTTTTTCTGGTTTCAGTAGGTGGTGCTCTGGGGGGTATTTTTGTATTATTGGTGGCACCGGTAATATTTAATCTGTTTCACGAATTCTATGTTGGCGTCATTGGTACAGGGGTTGCCTTGTTGCTGGTGTTAAGGCGTGATTTATGGAAAACGATGAGAGGGAAGGAATTGAGGAGTAGTGTGTTGGGGACGACGGCAGTTTGTGGATCGATCATATTATTAGTGATAGGAATATCATGGTTGAAAAACCGGGCTGGCCTCGGAGGGGGCTATGACACGATAGCCATTGACCGTAACTTTTATGGTATTGTCAGCGTTCAGAAAGAGGAATCCCTTCAACGCGATGATGACCTGCTGGCATTCACTCATGGCAATACCACTCACGGATTTCAGTTTGTTTCGCCGGAAAGGAGATCCGAGCCAACTGGATATTATCAGGAAGGTTCGGGAGTTGGACTTGCTCTTCGTTTTCATCCGAAGCGCTTGAAGAGGGAGCCGCTTAAAGTCGGATTGATCGGACTCGGGGTGGGGACGCTGGCCTGCTACTCTAATCCCGAGGATGTGTTTCAGTTTTACGAGATAGATCCGAATGTTGAGAAATTTGCCCGAAAATATTTCACCTGTCTTTCTGATGGAACAGAACGTGGCGCAGTGATTGATGTTTTTCTAGGGGACGCCCGGATATTACTGGAAAAACAGTTGCTCGAAGGGGGATCTCGCCAATTTGACGTTCTTGTCCTTGATGCCTTCAGTAGTGATGCCGTGCCTGCCCATCTTCTGACAGAAGAATGTTTTGCTATATATAAAAAACATCTTAGTCCGGACGGAATTCTTGCCGTGCATATTTCCAACCGACATCTGAATCTTGCCCCGGTAGTCAGATCGTCTTCCGCATCTATCGATACACAGACAATTCAGGTATGGTACCAAACCCC
>VFKY01000234.1 GCA_009885275.1 Verrucomicrobiota bacterium
AGGCACCATCTGCTTTGATTGAGAATGCTGGCAATGGTGGCTCACCTTTGCGAGAGACGAAGGCATCAGCGAAAGCGACAATGACTTTGCCCGTGTGTTTGCCACCTGCCATGAGACGGAATGCGGCATCTATTCGGCATGCTGGGAATGAGCGGAAAGGCAATGCGGTGAGTGCGCCCTTATCGACCAATCCAGCGATTTCTGCCATGAGTACGCGTGTTTGCTCGGGATCACCGGCAAAGACTGCATCCATCGCAATGACGTGGAACGAGGAATTGCGACGTAACGACCAGAGAGGAATACGGGAGTTTTGGTAGATATCGCGTTTACCGATTTCTAGGAAACGTCCGGATTCCGCGAGGCATGAAAGTCCCATGGGAATAGCTTCTGAAGCGAGCGCGTTGAGGACGATGTCCACCCCACGACCATGGGTCAACTCCATGACAGATTCTGCGAAGTCTCCGCGACGAGAATCGATTACGTGTTTAACACCCATCGTTTTCAACAGGGCACGCTTGGTAGGACTGCCTGCGGAAGCAATGACTTCAGCTCCCAAGTGATGAGCGATCTGAATAGCCGCCATCCCAACACCGCCTGCGCCTGCGTGAACGAGAATCATCTCACCGGCTTTCATTCGAGCGACGTTATTCAACGCATACCATGCGGTCATGAAAACCACGGGCAGAGTTGCCGCTTCTTCAAAAGACAAACCTTTCGGCATCTGGCGGACATCAGTAGCTCTTGCCAGCGTGTGAGTAGCCAAACCAAAGACAGCGAGACCAAAAACGCGGTCTCCCACGGAAAGGTGCTTTACACCCTCGCCAATTGCGAGAACCTCGCCGGCAACTTCATCACCAAAAATACGAGCGTCAGCAGTCTCGGCAGGATAAAGCGCCAAAGCCTTGAGCACATCACGGAAGTTCATCCCTGCTGCCTTGACCTTGATCAGCACCTCACCGGGCGCACACTCAGGTTGTTCGAAAGGGGTGAAACGAAGACTGTCAAGCAGACCACGCTCGCGAGACTCCAGACGGAGCGGCACTGAGGAATCCAGGTTTTGTTCGCGACTTGGTATGCCGCGTGTAAGGCGTTGAACATAGCGAGCTTCACCGCGAAGGGCGATCTCACGCTCAACATCCACGCGAAGCAATTCATGCCAGAGCATCGATTTATCAGACTTGGATGCCACGGTGGGCATATCAATACCGCGACAAGAGTATGTCGGATGTTCACTAAGAATGACTCGGAAGATACCAATTGCGGGAGCTTGAGCTACAGCGGTCGCGCCCATATCACGTCCTGCAGATTGCGCACCGCGAGTGACGAGATCGATACGAATTTTAGCGACCGGCATGGACTCTTCCAAAGCGTGGGTAAGATGGAGCAGAGAATCAATGCCCATGAGTGCATCGTCATCCTTAATGCCTGTTTGCTCGTCAATAGCCCACATGTACACGAAGCGCTGAGGCGTAGCATCTTCAAGGAGTGATGCAAAAAGGAGCTTCCAATCCGCAGGTTCATCTGCACGCAGCGTGAATGAGTTTGCATTCTTGGCTGCGAATTTCTTGCCACGGCGGACGATGCGGCAACGAGAACCCGCAGCCGTTACTTGATCTGCAAGTTGTGTTCCGAGATCTGATTCGTCTGCAAAGATGACCCATGATTCTTCAACAATCGGTTCTGACTCTAGTGTGTCAGCGGCTTGAGCGCTTTCTTGATAAGTCTTACGGCCCAAGATACCAACCTGACCCTCGCCTTCTGGACCGCGAAGCCCTGGAAGTGATGTTGTTTCGGCGAACCCAACTTGCTTGAGAGCGGACTCCCACTCATTTCTTTGCAGCAACGGTTGTTCCGGACGCAAATCATGATCAGTCAAGTGCCACCAACCGCTGGTTAGACCGAAGACCGACTCAGTCCACAATTGTGGTGTCGCAACTTCCATGAACATGAGAGTGCCTCCTGGCACTAGCAACCCATGAAGAGTTTTCAACGTAACTTTAACATCAGCAACCGCGTGAATCACGTTGGTGCCAACAATGAAATCAAATGAGTCGGGCTCAAAGCCTTGCTCCGTCGCGGGCTTTTCAAGATCCAAGATTTTATATTCCACTTCAGGGAATGCAGCCAGTTTTTGATTGGCGCTTGGGAAGAAGCCAGCAGAGACGTCGGTAAATGTATAGCTGTGGACACCACGTTCCAAGAGTGGCAGCAACTGCGCTGCCAAGCCCGCGGTACCTGCTCCAATTTCAAGAATACGAAGACCGCGTCCTTCCGGTAAGTGACGTGCCGCTTCTTGTACCGAGCTCGCAATAGCGACCATCCAGTGACTAGCGAAGAGACCATCGCCGTAGAAATGATCGAGTAATTCCGCGCCTGCGCCACCGAACAAAATCTGCACCGCTTCTTTTTCGCCGCGAATAATAGCACCAAACTCTGCACCGGTGGAGGCACAAAGAAGAGCTTCCGGCAAGTGCCCAGGATGTTTCGAAACAAAGGAACGCAACATCTCTGATGCTGAATTGGCTAGTTTAGCAAATTTTGGCGAAGGCTTATAAGTGCCAGCTTTAGCGACAAGCAACCCTCGCTTGGCAAGCTTTGCCATCAGCCTTTCAAAAACGGTCCGCATGGGTTGGCAGACGCCCAGTGACTCCGCTGTGAATCCCTCACGAGTTAGGCCCATCTCGTCCAAGCCACGGACCACGAGTGCTGCTGCCAATTCATCTTCAGCGGCCATGACCGCCTCAAGCTCGGCTCGCCCGCGCATAGCGATGACCTCATCGAGAGCAGTGCTTGCGGCCTTTTTGAGTTTAGCCAATGAAATAGGTTGTTGTTTCGAAGGAGTCGCGGTTGAGGCAGAGCCTTCCCATTCAATCCCATAAAGAAGATCACGACTGCCACCGGATGCACCGGGACGACGAGCTGCCGTCATACTGATCGCGCGGAATCCATCAACGAGCACACAGGGGCGGCCCTCTTCATCATAAAGCGCCACGCGTCCTTCAATGAGTTCTTCATTGAAGTGTAGCACCTTGGCTTTGACGAGGCTCGAAGCTCCCGGGGAACGGAGGAAAAGGATTCGGGCGAAACGCACCGGCAGCTTCATCTTTGCCTTGCGATCTTCGATCGTCTTGGCGCCGGCAGAGAACACATGGAGCGCTCCGTCGAGGAGGACGGGGTGAAGAGCGTATTCAGTGGCGCGTGCTCCAATCGCTTCGGAAAGGGCAACTTTCCCTGCGGAATGGCCCGCACCAGCAAACAGTTCTTTAAGTGGCTTGAACTCATCGCCGTAGCGGAGTCCGAGGTCGCTCATGTGACCGTAAAAGGCGCCGACACCTTCCTGATGTAGTTCTTTATCTTCTTCCGGCGCGGTCCATTCGGAGGCGGAGAAAGAGGATTCTGTACGCTCGCTTCGCATCGATCCGACCACGTGAACGGACCAGGAAGCAGCTTGCTCAAACTTACTCTGAACGGTGAATGTGCGTTCAGTTGGCTCATAGGTTAGCTCCATGACCAAGCCTGACGGAGGTTCTGGAAGAATGAGAGGCTTGCGAATTTCAAAGTCTTCAATGGCAAATGGACGACCTTCAAACAATTGAACGCCCGCTTCCAGCACCATTTCCACAAAGGCTGCCGCTGGGAAAATAACATGGGTATCAACCTTGTGATCTTTGAGGAAAGCCATGTGACGAGCATCAAGTCTCGTGGTCCAAGTGGGCGTGGCTCGTGGTAAACGCACGTCGAGCAAGCCCTTGCCGCCCGCTCCAAGTCGTCCTTCACGCAGTTCACTGGACTCATGCCACCAGCGACTTTTGTCCCAAGCGTAGGCCGGAAGCGAAAGGAACTGCCGGGATGGTGTTATGGCAGTAAAGTCGAGAACAACCCCAGACCGATGAAGATCAAGCGAAGCTTCAAGGAAAGCATCATGTTCCTTATCGCGCCGTGTCGATGCGACGACCGGAGCCTTCAAGCTACGTGCCGCGAGACATTCTTGAATCGAAAGAGAAAGGGCGGGGTGAGAGCTGATTTCCAGCCACACATCGACGCCGAAATCAGCGAGTTCATTGATTGCCGAGACAAACTGAACGGACTGCCTGATGCCGCGACCCCAATGAGCGGCGGTGCAGTCTTTCCCAGCGCATTGCTTGCCTGTTACAGTGCTGAAGAATGGAACAGTCTCTGCTTGTGGCACGAGACTAGCCAACTCTTTGGTTAACGCATCAGCCGCAGGCTGCATCATCGCGTGATGGAAAGGATGATCAACGCGAACAAAACGTGCAAATACATTCTGTGACTCAAGCTCGGCCAGTATAGTCTCCAGTGAGGTTTTTGTGCCTGAGAGCGTCAAAGAGCGTGGACCGTTGAAAGCCGCGATGCTCACCGTGCGATCATGACGGGCGATAAGCGCGAGCGCCTCTTCTTCAGAGAGCCCTACGGCTAACATCGTTCCTTCTCCTCTGGCGCATTCATGCATCAAGCGAGCACGCAACACGATGATGCGTGCGCCCTCCTCCAGACTAAGAACTCCCGCGACACAAGCGGCCGCGATCTCACCAACGCTGTGGCCAACAATGGCGGTGGGAGTCACGCCCAAAGATTTCCATAGTGCCGCTAGTGACACCTGCATGGCAAAAATCGCAGGCTGTCCGATTTCCGTTTGCTGTAATTTCGAGTCCGCTTCATCACGGCCAAGTTCTTCAAGAAGTGAGAATCGTGCGTGGGGCTTCATTGCTGCAGCACAGGCCTCCATCGTCTTGCGGAAAACAGGTTCGTTCAGCATAAGCTGACGTCCCATGCCCCACCACTGAGGACCCTGTCCACTCATCACAAAACCAATACGTTGGGGATTTTCAGGCCGTGGAGTAAACGAGGTGCGAGCTTTGCCTACAGTCAATCCGGCCGAGAACTCTTGAAGTTCCTGGATCAATTCATCGGTGGTACGGGCTACGACCGTCAGACGATGGGCGTGATGATTGCGTCGAGCACCGAGGGTGTAACTAAGTGCAGGGAGAAGGGGTTCACTTCCATTGCTCTTTTCATGTCCTTCAATCCAAGCTTCCAAACGCGAAGCTGTGCCCTTAAGCGCTTCCTCTGATCGTGCAGAAATCACCATGGGCCATGCGCGCTCTGCGGAGAACGATGATTGCAAAACAGCAGCAGTCTTTAACGGGGGTTCCGAAAGAATAACATGAGCATTGGCTCCACCGAAACCGAACGAGTTGACGCCGACGATGCCAGGGCCGTTTGATTTTGGGAAAGGTTCCAGCTTAACAGGCACGCGCAGCTTCAAAGCTGTCATGTCGATGTGAGTACTCGGATTTTTAAAGTGAAGACTGGGCGGAATCTGACCATGCTTGAGCACGAGCAAGCCCTTGATGAGGCCGACAATACCTGCCGCTGTTTCCAAGTGGCCAAGGTTCGTTTTTACAGATCCGATCGGCAGCGGCATATTTGCGGGCCGGTCAACACAGAGGGCTTCGGCAAGAGCCGTTGCCTCAATAGGATCACCTACCGCAGTTCCAGTACCGTGAGCTTCCACAAAATCTACTTGCGAGGGATTGATACCGGCATCGGCACAAGCGTCACGCACCAGTTGAGCTTGAGCTTCCGTACTAGGAAGAGAAATACCATTGGTATGGCCGTCCTGATTGAGTGCAGAACCAACAATAATTCCAT
>VFKY01000350.1 GCA_009885275.1 Verrucomicrobiota bacterium
CTTTGACCGCGAATTGACTCGTACCATGGAACGTGTCACGGCAATGATTCAACCAGTCATCATCGTCGTCATGGCGGTATTGGTGGGAACCATGGCCTGGATGATGATCAGTGTCATTTACGGAACTTTGGAAAACATGCGCAAACATTAACAAATCATAAATTAAAAACAGATGAAAATTACAAAACTCACGACGGCTCACGGTTACACCCTCATGGAAATGATTCTGGTGTTGTTCATCATTTCACTCTTGTTGGGCGGCGGGGTGTATCTGATGCAAAATGTTGGGAGGGATGCTGAGATTATGAAGGCGCAGGCCGACGTTAAAACCTGGGAAACGAACCTGATTCGCTACAAGACGAAGGCGCTGATGCTGCCAACCCAAGCTCAAGGTTTGGAAGCGATGGTTAAGGAGCCTAGCGCAGAACCGAAGCCTAAGATGTGGATACCGATGGCAAAACCAGAAGCGCTGATGGATCCATGGACGCACAAGTATCAGTATCGCAATCCCGGCAAACACAATGCCCAGAGTTATGATGTTTATTCTCTCGGCCCTGATGGAGTGGAAGGAACAGCGGATGACGTCGGCAACTGGTAGTACGAACTTTTGCAATGAACCCCGGTCTCCGTCCTTCTCGCATGCAGGGGTTCACCTTGCTGGAGCTTTGCGTGGTCATGATGGTGATGGCGCTCATGATCGGACTTGCGGTGTTTAGTTTTCAAGGGCTCGATGGTGAAGCTGCGATCAGGCATCCGGCATCAGAACTGGAATCCATGGCCAAGGAAGCGGTGCGTCGTGCCAGCTTGTATGAGACCCCACAGGTCATTGTTTTTGAGAAGACAGGTTTTGTCATGAAGTATCGTCAGGATGTGGATGCCAACAGCAATGCGGATCAATCTGCGAAATGGCAACGCCGCGTGACCGTGCCGACGCAGATGAAAATTTTCATCAAACGGTGGGGCAGCAAGAAATGGATAACCGCCACCGGAGAGCGTTGGGTCATCAGTGCCGGAGGTTTTTGTGAACCTTTGGAAGTGCGATTGGAAATGGGCGAGTCCTTTTTACAGATGGAGTTCGATCCCTTGAGCGGCGGTGTGCGTGAGGAATCCATGCGAGTGGCCGGCTTATGAACGGGGGAAGCACAGTTCATTGCAGGGGACGGGGCTTTACCTTGATCGAGGTCTTGTTTTCACTGTTGATCTTCAGTGTCGCTGCCGTGTCTTTGGTGCAGGCGATTAATATTTTGGGCACTGCCGGTGTTGAGGCCCGGTCTGACCGGTCGATTCAAGATCGGCTTGATAATCTTCTTTTGGAGACAACACGCAAGCCACTGCCACCGATGAATTTGAACAGTCCGTTCACGGAAACACATCGTGAAAACAATGTGACCTATGAAGTGCGCATCGAACCTCTGGAGATGACGAACAAGGACAATCAGCGGCTCAACGATCTTTATAAAGTGCAAGCGAAGGCGCTCTGGAATGAAAATGGCAGAGAACAACGGATGACGGCTGAAACATGGATGTATCCACCTTTATATGCACCACCACGCTGACATCAGACGACGATTAAAGCATCGGGATCAGGGCTTCACCTTGTTGGAGATCATCATGGCAGTGTTTGTCATGTCCATGCTGATCGGCAGTATCTTTGCCGTTGTCAGTGGCACCGTGCAACTCACCTCTGAAATGTCGCAAGTGCAGCAGGAAGATGCTCGCGAGCATGGTCTGCAACGCTTGTGTGAACGTCTCTTCACCGGATTGCCAGCGCATGCTCAGGTGCGGCTGCGCTCCAAACAAATCGGCTCACGCTATCTCGGTCAACTTGCGCTGCGTCATGCGCCGCAGATCTTTGGCGTGGAACGTCGCACCGGCAGGGGATTGACCCTTTTAGA
>VFKY01000081.1 GCA_009885275.1 Verrucomicrobiota bacterium
CACTTGCTGGAGCGCGATCGGTGCGCGCACCACGGAGTCACAGACGCACCGTCAGATGGCCAGTGGATTGTCGATGCCTGTGGGGTTTAAGAATGCGACGTCAGGTTCTGTGATCGCGGCCATCAACGGCATCAAGGCGGCGATGCAGCCGCAAACATTTCTTGGCATCAACGATGAAGGACTTGCCAGTGTGGTCAACACCACCGGTAATCCAGCGAGTCATCTCATCCTGCGTGGTGGCGAGGACGGACCGAATTACGATGCCGCCTCTGTTACGAAAGCGCTGATTGCTTTGCAAAAGAACGGCTTACCCGCGGTGGTGATGATCGATGCCAGTCACGCTAACTGTGGCAAGGACTATCATCGGATGCCGGACACTTTTCGAGAGATCATGCGACAACGAATCGCTGGCGTGAGTGGCATCATTGGCGCAATGCTTGAAAGCAATCTTGTGGCGGGAGCTCAAGCGCTGACAGATGAAAAGAATGATTTGGTGTATGGTCAATCCATCACCGACCAGTGCATTGACTGGGATACTACAGAGATACTCCTACGCGAGGCCGCGGCACAACTGGCTAGTGAAGCAAATTAGAAATCCAGAAGAATTTCCGCGCGGCGATTTTTAGAGCGACCATTGGGATTGTCCGTGCCATCTGGATTGGCATTTGGGCTGAGGGGTTGTGATCGCCCGAAGCCCACGGTAACGACTTGGCTTAACGGCAAGCCATGCCCAAGGAAGAACTGCTTTACAGTGTCTGCTCGTTGTTGGGAGAGAGACATATTGTAGTTGTCGGTGCCGATCGCATCGGTATGACCGCTAATTTTCAACTTCCTAGAAGGGCTTGCTTTGAGGATGTTGGCAACGATGTCGAGCTGCTTTTTGGTGCGAGGCAGAAGATTGATCGAGTCGTATTCGAAATAAAGCGCAATGGCATCTCCGCCCTTGGGATTTTGGATGAGTGGGGCATAGGGCACATTTCCAGCCATGGAGGCTTTAGCATTATCAGCGAGAAGTTTGGAGAGGTTTAATCCTATCACCATCCAACCCGTAGATTGTTTTTCCATCTCAAGTCCAAACTCAGTGGACTCCTTGGTTAGTGGTGAATGGATATTGGCGATGACCCAGCTTGTGGTGTCGGTGGCGATGGTGACATAAAGCGGCTTGGTTTTACTTAGCTTGTATTGCCCTTCCTCGAAGACCATGCAGAGCCCAGCGAGCTTTACGGGTGGAACTTTCTCTTCGTTGATCAATTTGTGGGCGGCATCATAATTCAGGCTAATCAAAGCCTGTAAAAAGCGATGAGCGACGGTGAGTGCATCGGGCTGGCTATCTTCAACAACCATGAGGGGTTTGCCGGTCTTGGATGGGGGTAGCGCAGCGAGTGCTGATTCAAGTTCTTTGGGTAGCTTGAGCTTGGTGACCTTGACGCCCATTTTGGGATCATTTTCAATCTCAAGCTCAAGATGAGATGCGCTAGGTGTGCCATCGGCTTTCAGAAGAGGAATAGAAAGGCGAGTAGCGTTACCCATCTGACCGATGATGTGAACTTGATTGGGATCCGCGATTTTGTAGCCTAGGGCTTTTAACTTTTCCAAGATAGATTTTAAGGATGACTCCTGTGTGGCATCATCACCCGCAATCATTTTCGCGGCAGCGGCCATATCGCCTAGGCCGAGCTTGCTTGCCAATTGTTTCGCGAGATCCTCTGGACCTGTGTAGCTGAGAGTCTTTGCAGGAGGAGCCGCCTTGGTTTTTTCAGGCTCAGGAGTAGGTTTAGAACTCTTCTCCATTTCGATTTCTGACTGCGTGGCAATCACCTTTTCAGCTTCTCTTTTTTCTTCAATACTTTTTTTGGTGTAGAGGAAGAATATGGCAGCACTGATGAGAAGTGCCAAAACAACGATGATGGCGGGTGTGGCTGCGTGGCCTTGGGAACGGTTTCGTGATGAAGACATAGGAAGAGGGGTTCGGGAAATGATCGCGGTTTTATTTGCCGACCGGCTGCTTTTCTATAAGCGCACTCAGTTTAAGGATATTTCCAGCTCGTACCAGAGTAATACTGACTTTTTGGCCCGGTTTTGCATGATTTATCGAGTTCATGAGTTGGTCGAGAGATTGAAATGATGTATCCGCGAACTGGATGATGACATCGCTGATCTTTAACCCTGCTTTAGCTGCTGGCGAGTCTGGCGCAACTATTTCCACCAAGGCCCCGAGAGTTGTTTGGTTGCCTGAGTTAACATTGACAGGCACGGGGTTGATTTGGATGCCAAAATATCCCGGCTCGGCTTGTCCTTGCTTAATGATGGTTTCATAAGCTAGCTGGACATCGTTTGCCGGAATCGCCAAGCCTACGCCTTGCCATGCATTCACGTTTTCTTCTCCTCTGAAGATGGCAACATTAATGCCAATGATCTCGCCGCGAATGTTAATGAGGGGGCCGCCGGAGTTGCCAGGATTAATGACGGTATCGGTTTGAATCAACGCATTCGTCGAGTCACTAAAACGACGTTGGGTTGCACTGATGATACCCTGAGTGACGGTACCGGTGAGCCCAAAGGGGTTGCCCACCGCAAAAACGATTTGGCCGACTTTAGCTTTTTCAGAATCCGAAAAGGAAAGGGGGGAGAAATTTTTATCACCATCCTTCACCTTGAGCACTGCGATATCGAGCTGGGTGTCAGCACCAATGATTTCGACATTATATGTTTTCAGGTCGTTGGTGGTGATCTTGATTTCTGATGCGCCTTTGATGACGTGGTAATTGGTGACGATGTGTCCTTCCTTACTGACAAAGACGCCAGACCCTAGCCCTGGTGAAATACCATTGCGATAACCTCGAAGAAATCCAAAAACATCGCGCACGGGCATCCGGTTAATGGTGGACGTGTTGATGCTGACGACAGAGGGAAGAGCGAACTGAGAAATTTGAGCAAACTCATCACTGAGTGCTGCGAGACCTGGTAAGTCTGTGGTACTTAAACTACGTATGTTTGGCGGAGGGGAATTTGTGAGTGTAGCGGTACTCCCTTTGAAAAGATCAAAAAATCCAAAGCCTTCCTGTTGCGTGCGCCATTTTTTGTAAAAAGCGCCGACCGTAAAGACGATGGCGAGAACAATGAAAATGCGACGGATGTGATCGAGCATGATGCGTGAAAATCTACCGTGATACAGTGGCTGAGAAATGAGGAAAGACAACCCTCAGGTTTACTGGATGGACATCTGCATGGAAGTATTGATATCCTGAAGGAAGGGCCGCAGATTTGCATGCTCCTCTTTTAGGAGAAGGGGATCAGTCGTCAGAGTGCGCATTGCCAGTTGGCGAGCCAATGCTACCAAACGTGTGTCCGCGAGCATTTCGCCAAAACACAGAGGTGCTTGTCCGCTCTG
>VFKY01000347.1 GCA_009885275.1 Verrucomicrobiota bacterium
GGAATTCAGATGGGAGGTGAGTCATGCGAAAGATGCTGGAGTGAAGTGGGTTGGCCTGGTATTTATCCGTGTCAATTAGTGTGATTTGTGGTTCTAAAATCATCTGACGACACGCCTCCAACGCAGGTCAACGTGCTTGAAATTAATGAGTAATGCCAGCCTCAAGCGAGTGATGGCGAGATAGCCTAGCATTTGAGCATTATGTGTATCGTTGAATTCAGTCGCGACCTTAGGATCAACAATGACCATATCATCAACGATAAGATCAGGAATCAGGGTGTCCACAAGTATGCCGTCATAGAAAACATCAAACCGTTGCTGCTGTTCGATTTTGTGTCCGCGTTTCTTCAATTCAATTACCATCGCGTTCTCATAGGCTTTCTCATTCAAACCGGGCTTGAGAGTGTTGAGCACCTTCATGGCAGCGCCAAGGATGACACGCGACAATTCACGATAAATCAGTTTTGCTGAATCATCCGTGTCAATCTGTGATATCCGTGGTTCTGAAATCATGCGCGGGAGGCGAGTATCTCAGCAAGGTGAATGGTCTTCATGGGTTGATTTTGCCGTGTAGCAAGCCCTTGCATGTGCATCAGGCAACTCGAATCCGCTGACACGGTGAATTCTGCGCCGGTAGCGCAAGCGGACGCACACTTCACCTCTCCCATCGCCGTGGAGATGGCGGGAAACTTCGCCGCGAAGGTGCCACCAAAACCACAGCAAGTTTCTGCTTCAGACATTTCGATGAGTTCAAGGCCACTCACTTTCGCCAGCAGCTCTCGTGCAGGTTTCTTCAATCCAAGTTCACGCAATCCGTGGCAACCATCGTGATAAGTTACGGTGTGAGGAAAGGTTGCGCCGAGATCGGTGATTCCTAGTTTGTTCACAAGGAAATCGGAGAATTCCCAGCAACGATCTGACAGCGAGCGCGCCTCAGCTTCTTCGGGTTGACCGGCGAACAGTTCCTTATAAAAGACTTTAAGCATCGCACCGCAAGAACCGGAAGCGATGACGACCACCTCAGCGGCTTTCAATTGCTTGAGCACAGGGCGTGCGGCTTCGCGTGCGGCATCCCAGTAGCCTGAATTAAAGGGGGGTTGCCCACAACAGCCTAGCTTTTCAGCGTATTCAACACGGTGCCCCAATTTTTCAAAAATACCCACCATGCAAATGCCCACCTGAGGATACATCAAGTCGACAAAACAAGGGATAAAAAGAGTGATGGTCATGCTGTGGCAAGGGTAATTTCAGATTCTCACCCATTCATGCATTCAGACGTCCAGCAACATTTGTTTTCGGACAGGTTGGGAAATTGAGGCGCTTCAAATGGTCGGTCATGCTTTGAGTATTGTATAAATAGGTGATCGCTTACCGATGATTATGGGAGTTAGTCATAAGAGCGTAAGACACAACATGCCCGCCAGCAAGACTACACCACACACCATCGCGCGACTTAAACACACATAGAGCGATACAATTGATGAGTTTGTCTCTAATTCACGACAGTAGAATGTCGAGCTACCCGCGTTTCCGCGTCAGCATGATTTCATTGCCTTCGGTATCAACGCACATGGCGAGGTGGGGTGGTTCACCGTTTTCGGGCTGGGGATCACGAGTGATCTCACCGCCTGCGGCTTTAA
Source organism: Verrucomicrobiota bacterium (assembly GCA_009885275.1). GTDB lineage: Bacteria > Verrucomicrobiota > Verrucomicrobiia > Verrucomicrobiales > Verrucomicrobiaceae > Verrucomicrobium. Next base: position 1,641 of record VFKY01000347.1, read on the forward strand.
TTTCAGCGGCACCGATAATGACGTCGGGGACTTGAAAGCTCATGCCAGTCCAGGTGCGACCGCCCTCGCCTCCCCCGTGAATGCCGATGATGCTGCCGCAAAGGGCGACTTCGCTGATGACTTCCGAGCGCTTGATGACCTCGGCCCCAAGGACATCCTCATAGAATTTCAAGGCACGGTTCATATCCACGGCCCAGATGACATATTTGACACGTTCAACTTTCATTGAGGGATGTAGCATCGCTATACGAGAAAAGACAGGAGCAAACCGACATTTTGAATATCCCTTATAACTTCATCTATCACACTTCACCCCTCTTTTCCCCTTGCTGGTGGAACAGTGACTGCTAAAAGAATGACCATGCATTTCACTAACCGTTTTTTTCTACTCATGGGTGCCATCAGCACCATCCTAATTTCCTTCACCAGTTGTAACAGTGGAGGCGGCGGCGACACCATCGCGATAGGCGAGTTTGCCTCCCTCACCGGCAAGGAAGCCACCTTTGGAATATCATCCCACGAAGGCACCCTACTCGCTATCGAAGAGATCAATGCCGCAGGCGGTGTACTCGGAAAAAAGCTTACCCTGAAAACAGAGGACGACCAGACCAAGCCAGGCGAACCCGCTAACGCAGTCAACAAGCTCATCTTCAAGGACGGTGTCATCGCGATCCTCGGCGAGGTGGCCTCAAGCCGATCACTGGAAGCTGCTCCCATTTGCCAAAAAAACAAGATCCCCATGATCTCTCCGGCCTCTACCAACCCGACAGTGACCCAGACTGGCGATTATATTTTCCGCGTCTGCTTCACTGATACTTTCCAAGGGGCAGCGCTCGCCAACTTCGCAAGCGGAACACTAAAAGCTAAAAAAGTCGCCGTGCTCACTGACGTGAAGAGTGATTACAGCAAAGGTCTCGCCAAAAGCTTCAAGGAAAAATTCAGCACCAGCGGTGGCAAAATCGGCAGTGAACTCGATTTCAACGGTGGTGACAAAGATTTTAAAGGTCAACTCACTGCCATCAAGAGCGATGCGCCGGACGCCATCTTCATTCCCGGTTACTACAACGACGTTGCTCTTATCTGCATTCAAGCCAAGCAGCTCGGCATGAACATACCGATCTTCGGTGGCGACGGCTGGGAAAGTGAAAGCCTCCTCACCATCGGCAAGGACGCTGTTGAAGGTCATTATTTCTCAACCCATTGTTCACCCGATCAGGGAACCCCTGAAATGACAAATTTTGTAGCAGCCTATAAAAAACGCTTCAACGGCAAAACTCCTGATGCGATGGCAGTTCTCGGCTACGATTCCGCCATGGTGTTAATCGATGCCATTAAACGGGCCAAGACCACCGAGTCAACCGCCCTTCGCGACGCGATCGCGGCCACCAAAGACTTCTCTGGTGCCAGTGGAAAGTTCTCACTCAACGCGGAGCGCGATGCCGTGAAAGCTCTCGTTTTCATCCAGATCAAGAATGGCAAGTTCACCTATAACGCCACCGTGAACCCCTGATACGATAGTATTGATTCGCCACGAAGTCGTCATATCAACCATCACCCATTAATTTCCATTGGATTGGTTCTTCCAGCAGACAATTAACGGGCTGGGGCTGGGCGCGATTTATGCGCTCATTGCACTGGGCTACACGATGGTCTATGGCGTGCTACGCTTCATCAACTTCGCCCACAGCGATGTGCTAATGCTTGGGGCATTCACCGCTTTTTACATCTCACCGATGATCGATAAGAATCTCGGTTCGCAGTCAACACTTGGCTGCATCATGGTGTTTGTAATAGCGGCAGCAATTTGTGCCTGCCTCGGAATTTTGATTGAGCGTCTAGCCTATCGCCCTTTGAGAAATCGCCCGAAACTTACGGTGTTGATTACTGCCATCGGTGTTTCACTGCTGATTGAATTCACCGGACAAAATGAACATGTATTCGGTGCTGCACCGTTGCCTTTTCCTCAATTGCTTCCTGAACAGAGTATTCACTTGGGAAATCTTGTCATTTCCAGCAACGACGTGCTTACGGTGGGGGTCACTGTCATTCTGCTCATCGCGATGTGGTTGATCGTACAGAAAACGCGTATTGGCACTGCCATGCGCGCCGTTTCATTTAACCAGCAAGCCGCTTCGCTCATGGGCATCCCGGTTGATAAAATCATCTCTTTCACCTTCGGACTTGGTTCCGCACTGGCTGCGATTGCTGGAATCCTTTATGCCATGAAAGCACCGGGCATTGATCCCCTCATGGGCGTGCAGCCCGGACTAAGAGCGTTCGTTGCGGCGGTGCTTGGTGGCATTGGGAATCTTCCAGGTGCGGTGATTGGCGGAGTGCTTCTCGGACTACTTGAGACCTTTGCCGGAGGCATCCCAGGTCTCTCCAATTACCGTGACGGCATTGCCTTCGCCATTCTCATTCTCATTCTCTTGTTCAAACCTGCCGGGCTTCTTGGCAAAGCAACCGTGGAAAAAGTATGACGGATCGTGGTGCAAAACGTTGGCTTCTAGCAGGCATCGCACTTGCGATTCTGGCATCTTATTTTTCCGGGCAATTCAATCGATATTATCTTGGCATCGCCATCGATTGCGGCATCGCCATCATCCTTGCCGTAAGTTTGAACCTCATCAACGGCCACACCGGACAGTTCAGTCTCGGACATGCTGGGTTCATGGCGGTCGGTGGTTACACGGCAGCAAAAATCACATTGGTTCTAGAGCCATCGATTCCAGACGCTTTTAAACCACTGCTGTTTCTCGGAGCCTTGATCTTTGGCGGCTTGATCGCTGCGATCATTGGTCTTGCGGTGGGCATCCCCTCTCTTCGACTCAAGGGTGACTATCTGGCTATCGTTACTTTGGGGTTTGGTGAGATCATCCGTGTCGTTTTACAGAACATGGAATCAGTCGGTGCCGCCAGTGGCTTGAAAGGAATTCCGAAATATACCACCCTCGGCTGGACCTTCGGCCTTGCGGCAGTCACGATTTATGTCATCACGGCTCTGGTAAACTCCACATACGGACGTGGATTCATCGCCGTGCATGATGACGAAGTGGCAGCCAGTTCCATGGGAATCAATCCCGTTCGGTACAAAGTCACCGCCTTTGTCACCGGAGCTTTTTTTGCCGGGATCGCCGGTGGTCTCTATGCGCACCACAAACAGTTCCTCTCACCCACGGGGTTCGACTTCCTCAAGTCCATCGACATCGTGGTCATGGTTATTCTCGGAGGCATGGGGCGCACCGTCGGTGTTATTATGGCGGCCATCCTGCTAACCCTGATGCCAGAAGTGCTTCGACAATTTTCGGATTATCGTATGATCATCTATGCCCTGCTTATTATTGGTCTGATGATCCTTCGCCCCCAAGGCTTGTTTACTTTCACTAAGAAAAAGAAAGGGGCGGCAGAGATATGAATCAACCGTTGCTTAAGCTTGATCGCACCACGATCCGTTTCGGTGGTCTTACAGCTGTCTCTGACTTGAACATGGAAGTTCATCCCAACGAACTCATCGGCCTCATCGGACCAAATGGAGCAGGCAAAACCACCGCTTTCAATCTTATTACAGGAGTCTATCAGCCTACCGAAGGCGAGATTAGCTTGTCAGGTAAATCGACTGCTCAATGCAAGCCTCATCAACTGACAAAATTAGGTATCGCTCGTACTTTCCAAAACATCCGACTCTTCGGTTCTTTTTCCGTTTTCGACAACGTCCGTGCAGCGACGCAACTGCATAGGCCGCACGGTATAGGAGACGCACTCTGGCGCGGCAAAAGTTTCAAGACCGGTGAAAAAGCCGTAGAGAAAGAGGTTCTGGAACTGCTCGATATTTTCGATCTAGGGAAGGTGCGCGATGAGGAAGCCAAGAGCCTTCCTTATGGCGATCAGCGGCGCCTTGAAATCGTCCGAGCTCTTGCCACAAAGCCAAAATTGCTATTACTCGATGAGCCAGCAGCAGGCATGAACCCGACGGAGAAAGAGGAACTGATGCATCTTATCAAGTTCATCAAAGATAAATTTAATATCGCCATCATGTTGGTGGAGCACGACATGAAAGTTGTCATGGGTATCTGCCAACGTATTTATGTGCTGGAATACGGCATCAAAATTGCCGAAGGCACGCCCACTGAAATCCAGAAGAATCCCAAGGTGATCGCCGCCTACCTCGGCACTGAAGTGGCTGATGACTAACTCCCCAGAACCGATAAAGCTTTCGCCTTCCTTACAACTTTCCGCGCTTAACTCACGCCATGCTTGAAATCAACCAACTTGAAGTCTGTTATGGCTCCATCAGAGCCCTGCACGGTGTCACGTTGAAGGTGCCGGAAAAATCCATCGTCACCCTGATCGGTGCGAATGGTGCCGGCAAGTCCACCACCCTGCGTGCCGTCTCCGGATTGATCAAATCGAAGTCCGGCACCGTGAATTACAATGGACAGGACATCACCAACAAACCCGCACACGAAATTGTGGGACTGGCACTCTGTCACGTGCCTGAAGGACGCATGATATTTGCCAATCTCACGGTGGAGGAAAACCTGCGCATGGGGGCTTATCTGCGTAATGATAAGCTGGGTATTGCCGCGGACATCGAGTATGCTTTCACGGTCTTTCCCCGATTGAAGGAACGCTTTCATCAACTCTCCGGCACCCTTTCCGGTGGCGAGCAACAGATGCTGGCCATTGCCCGTGCGCTCATGAGTAAACCGCGATGCCTTATGCTCGATGAACCATCACTCGGTATCGCCCCTATTCTTGTTCGCGCCATCTTTGATCAAATCGTCACCATCAATAAAGAGCGTGGCATTACCATTCTACTCGTCGAGCAAAATGCCAATCTCGCCCTCGCCATTTCCGATTACGGTTATGTCCTGGAGACTGGTAAAGTTATCCTCGAAGACACAGCAGAAGCTTTAAGGAAAGATCCGCAAGTGCGTGAAGCATACCTTGGGGAATAACTCACGATACCTCTACTGAGCAAGTTTATCAGAGCACTCCTGAAGCCATTGGGCATCCGGCGATGCGTAGGGACGAAAAGTTTCCAGTGCACCTTCATGCTCACTGTAGAACAACGCTCGATGAAGACCTAGATTGCTAGCCTTAGGTGAATCAATGAGACTAGCGGAATCATTGGCGCTCATTTGAAATACGACGCGCATTTCAAATTCACTGAGCGTTTTACGGCTCATGCTACGGTTCACATTGTTATAAGTATCTACCGTGGTGATGATGTGAATGCCATGACTGCTGCCTTCCGTGATTAATTCAACAAATTGAGCGCCGGGATTGGAAGCGCTTGCTTCATCACTCATGGAGAAACTGAAGTCATCCTCCTGCCGAAGTTTCTTATACTTGTGCAAACCATGGATGAAGAGAAAGACCGTCGGAGCGACAACGGAGCCGTTGTTGTTGACACGTGCCTTGAGATCGGTAGCCAAGTCATTGATGATTTCAGCAATATCCATTCCCTCTGCCATCAAGACTTCATGAGGCATAATCTTAACGATCTGCTCAAATAATTCAGCGTCAGATGAACCTGGATTGGCTGATTGGATGAGAACAAACTTCACCGAGCCAACAGGATGCTGTGCCGCCAATGCCAACATGGAAAGTCCTATCATCGTCACCGCTGCTTCATCGCGTTGTCCAACGATCAGCAGATGATTGCCACTCTGTCGATGAAAAACAACCTCTGTGGGACCCTTGATTGAATTTGGTGCACCGAGCCAGCAGCGTGGAGCAACGGGTGCGGTGACAGGCCTGGTATTGATTGCCTTGATGAGTGCTTCATTCTCGCGAATTTCAGCAGGAGCATTGCCTTCAAAAACAATAGGCATGGAATGCTGCGGGTATTTTTCTTCGGCAAGCAGATTAACCTTGTCGAGCCATTGGTCGCGTTCATCATCTGGCAACCAGACAACTTGGAAAGGGCTATTGCCCTCGATTGCACCGGCGGCGTCATTGTAAATCCCCTCACCTGGTCGTGAAAGTAATCGCGGCGCAGAGTTGTTTTCATCCATGATTAAATACGCATCAGCCTCATTGCACTGCAAAGCGACACGAATAACCATCTGACCAAGAGTGGCACGAGCAAGCGAATAGGCACCACCGAGTGTCTGAGAACCTAGCAAGACATGAATGCCAAAGGCTCGACCTTGACGAACGATGCGATCAAACAGCAGCGATGCCGTCTGCGCAATGGTGTCATCATCCACGAAAAACTCCTGAAACTCATCAATGATAAGCAAGGAACGCGGCATGGGTTCTGCGCCGCCAGCGCGCTTGTACCCCGCAACATCCTGCACCCCGAGTTTGCGAAACATGTCACCTCGTCGCTTCAACTCTGAATCCACCTTTTGCAAGACGCTCAGAGCAAACTCACGGTCACTTTCAATCGCCACCACTCGGGCATGAGGCAGTCTCTTGGTAGCGTAGCACTTGAACTCCACCCCCTTCTTGAAATCAATGAGATAGAACTCCACCTGTTCGGGACTATAAGCCAGAGCGAGATTTGTGATGATAACGTGAAAAAGTGTGGACTTGCCCGATCCTGTCTTACCCGCAAAGAGGGCGTGCTGACGCGTGCCTTTGCCGATAGCGAGTATCTGATGCTTCGTGGCACCAGTGCGTCCGATGGCGATGCGCAGTTCATTGGTGGATTCGCTTGTCCACAGTTCCTCGGGCTTGGGCGCAATTTGGGTAAAGGGCACCTGCACACGATTGGAGTCGATGCTGCTCGCGCCGATCTTGTGAACAAGATTGATCGCAAGATCAGGATTAGGCGGCAAATCCAAAATCAAAATTGCGTTACCGGTAGCCTGCCCATCAAGTCTAACCCCATTTTTATCATGGCGAATGCAGACACTATTTTGCCTAAGGGCATCTGGCAGAAAGCCATCAGGAAGCGGTTGACGTTGATCCCAATGGATGAGGGTGTAAATGCCACAGCGAGGACCACTTGCCGCGATACTCTGTAGGCGCTTCACCGCGATCTCACTAAAATTTGCAGGAAAGTCGGCCACCACGAGAAATTGATATTTCTCAGCCACGCTACCGGCCTTCTCATTGTATTCCGTGATGGTTGCATACTCGTTACGCAGATACATTTGAATGACCTTCTCAATGTGCTCACTCAATTCTGCCAACCTCTCTTCGATTTGATCACGTTGCGTCCATATGCGATGATTGATCAAGCTCTCTTCATAGTCAGAAAGATGCATCAGTCCTGCGAAATTTTTTCCAAGACCTACTGGGTCAAGAATCGTAAAACTTAGCTTCCCGGGAGGGGTCGTAGCAAGAAGACGAAGGACAATATTGTTCAATGTGCCAGTGACGATCTCCTCACCGGAACCCATGGTTTCAAAAAGAATAGAGCCTTGAACAGGAAACGTTAACGCCAACGGAACACTCACTTGTGGGTTCCCTGGCAGCGCAAGACGAACATCCTGAGGAATTCGGCAAGGAAGCATTGTTAGATCAAGATCAAGATGCGCAAACTTCGTGGCGGAAGTAAACTCTGTAGGTGGCACCCAGCCTTCCACAAACGAATCAGACCACCGTGGAAAACGATGCTCCATGATCATATTCATCTCACCTATCGCGTGATAGATGCTCCCAATATCACGCTTCCAATTAACCTCCATCTCATCCCAGAGACTTCGATTCACAGTATCAAGCCCCAAAAGTTCGCTGTTGAGTTTTTCTTTAATCTCTTGAATTTTTATATTTGCCTCATCTTGGAGAGCTTGCGCTTTTACTGATCGCCCATCGTTGATGATCGTCATTTTTTCGTCCAGAATGATTTCCAGTTTACGAATGACACGAGGCAGTTGAGTTTCGAGCTTAGCTTTGACCCGTTGTTCAAACTCCGCTTCCGTTTCACCAGCACGCGATTTCTGTTCTTCAATGGTTGCAGCCATCTGCTCAAACTCCTGCTGCCTGCGAACACGGTCCTCCTCATGCTTCGAAGATGCCAAGGCACGACAAGTCTCATAAAGTCGATTGGCCTCGCCAAGCGAAGACGCCACGGCATCAGCGGCTGGCGTCGCGCGGTTCCGACTAATCTGATGAACAATATACAACAAGAACAATAATCCTGCAGTGACGCCTCCTGCCGTAACATGCGATTCCATGCTAAATCCCATCGCAAAAGATAATGACACACCAGCTATAAGAATAAGCACGCTAAGTAGAGAAAGAGGTGCCAGGCTAAAAATACGAGGCAGCGTGAGTAAACCAAATGCGGTGATATGTTCCTCAGCGTTTTCAATTTTTTGCTGAAACCGAACAAGCAGCACTTCAGAATCATCCTTCGTTATTTTATTCTCAGAAGGTTTAATAAACTCCTTTTTGAGCATTTTTTGAAATGCGTCATAACCTTGAAAATGGCGTTTAGATATCCTACCTAAATTCAATAATTTACTTCGCTGTGTGGCAAGTCGCTCAGAATACTCCTGCAATGCGCCATCAGCCAGCGCCTCGTCCGCTTTAAGTTTTCCATCCAAACGATATCGCTTCATCTGCAAATCACCTAACCATCCTGTCCGCACTTCTTTAACACGTCGGGGAAGGCTGCGTATCGCCAGGAGGTGCGTGCGCTGTAGCTTAGCACGACGTTTTTCCGCAATGTTTTGCACACGATCAGCAGTTGCCTGAAAGTGCGATTCAACATCATTGATCTGGGTAGCAACACTGACTTCAGTGCCTTCGATGAGTTCCTGATACGTTCGAGTTACCTTGTAACGTTGCGCATTGAGATCACGATTGATTTGATCTTCTTGTTTCACAAAATCTGAAACAGTTTGTTCCAATTTTTTGAGAAGCTCCAAGCTATGGGTGACGCGTAAATCCATTAAGTTACTCACAATCGTTTCTTACCTTTCTGAGGAAAGCATCAATCTCATCCATCGCGGTCTTCGCTTGCGAGACATGGTTGGGTAATTGTTCGAGATACTTTTGCTCAAACTCTTTACTCTTAATATCACGCCAGTAGTTTTTTGCTTGTTGCCATTCCACGCTCAAATCGCGGACAGCGTTGGCTAAATTATTGGCGCTTACTCGAGTGCTCATAGTCGGTTATAAATCTAATGCGGCATTTCCGGTTCTGCGACAGAAACCGTGTCCGCATTAACTGGTGTAGATACAGTGTAATCTTCAAGGGTCCGCTGCACTTGGACGAGGAAGAAAACCGCTTTGGGCATTTCATGATCAAGCTCATAGCGCAGCGTCTCAAGACGCTTCAAAAGCGGGTCCACGGTGCTGTCAAAATTATGCGTCCATCGTTTCACCTGCCGCAGTTTTTCATCTGCCTCCTCGACTGCGAGACGAGACTTCCTAACCGCTTGTTGCTGCACTGTAGGGGAATCCACAAATTCGGACATTCGAGCACTCATCAATTCCCCTTCTGCTTGATCGAGCATACGTCGACGTTTGCGCAATTGATCTTCCCAATACACCCGCCGATCATTCTGCAACCACTGACGGGTTTGCCGCACTTCATCACTCACTTGATCCAGAGAACGACGCGCACGAGTCATGAACACGATCATTCTAGCTCGAAGGGATTCGAGAGCATCCAATGATGTGATCTTGACCTGCTCTGCCATGATATATCAACGTTGATCCAGATATTGCTCAATCCGTTGAGCTTTCCGTAAGAGGAAGGGTGTGTGTTTCTCAGATACCTCGACAAATTTTTTCAAGACTTTCATGGTCGAAATAAACTCCTCGGCGAACTTCTCCTGTTCCTGATCCTGCCATGAGCTGCCTAAAGCAGTAAAACGCGCCTGCAAAGCTCCAGCTCTACCCGCAACATCATCATTGAAACGCTTCAACTCTTTAGCAAAACGTCGCACTTCTTCAGGATCCATGATTGCCTGCGCCATAGTCTTTTATATACAAGGTTGGGTTGAACTTAGCGTGATGCACAAAAGAATGTCTTGTTGGAGAGAATAATGCAAGCTTCGTGATAGCACATCGGCTCACAAGGCCGTTCTGACCATGCCCCCCCATGTCCGCATATCGGTTTACCGCAGAGATATTTTCTCGGTTTCAATAATGTCGCTTGCGTTCCTCTCTGACTTTGGGAAAACAAGGGATGGCCAAGAAAGCTACGAAAATCAAACTCAAGCGACCTGATAAATCCTATTGGATTGGATTTGACCTCGGCGGCACTAAAATGATGGCTTGTATACTGGATGATAAATACCAAGTAATTGCGGTAGCAAAGAAATCCACCCAAGGCACCCAAGGTCCCATAAAGGGATTAGCCCGAATTAAATCAACCATTGATGAAGCCCTAGCAATCGCTGGCCTGTCTCGCACTCAAATCAAAGGAATAGGCATCGGCTGTCCAGGCACGGTGAATTCGGAAAAAGGCATCCTGATACACGCACCTAATCTCGGTTGGGACAGACTCCCTCTAGGGCCTCGCTTGAGCACGACTTACAAATGCCCTGTCAAAATTCTCAACGACGTTGACGCTGGTACTTATGGCGAATATGCCCTGGGTGCAGGCAAGGGAGCTCGCTCACTTATGGGGGTTTTCCCGGGTACCGGCCTTGGAGCCGGCTTCGTTTATAACGGACAGCTTATTCAAGGTAAAAATGTATCCTGTATGGAACTAGGACTCATTTGGTTGCCTGGCACGCACTTAAACTCTCCGCTGCCCGGTGCCGTACTCCTGGAAGATTTGACTAGCAGACTAGGTATTGCCGCAGCATCAAGCGTAGAATGCTATCGCGGTAAAGCAAAGCTACTGGATGCCAAGACCAACGCCCCCTGCGTGAGATGAAAAGCAAGGCGCTCAGTAGTTCATTCAAAGCCAACGAATCAACCGTCAACATCTTCAACAACTCCGTGCATTATCTGGGTATGGGCATTGCGATGGCAGTCAATTTACTCGGACCCGATCACATAACCCTAGGGGGAGGATTGGTGGAGGAGATGCCTCGTTACTATCTGGATCGATTAAAAATGGAAGTCTCACGTTATGCCGTTCCTGAAATCTTCCGCGGCATTAAATTCTCGATTGCAAAGCTAGGTGATAGCGCTGTCGCTGCTGGATCAGTGGCCTGGTTAAGAAATATTAACGCTTAGTTCAACATGTCTGAACCTCTACCTTCCATAACCATTGACGTTGAATCGGGCGCGGTCATCCATTTCGGAGCGACCTCTGTCACCTTGTTGATTGGAGAACGACGCCCGCCCAAGGGCTATGTCGTCCTTGATTATCTTGAGAAACCGCTGCCACTCGCTCGCGATATTTTTCGTAATGGCATGGTATCCCGTTTCGTGATGGAACAAGCGGCAACCATCCTGCGGGAGTTTCGTCAAACCTTAGTCGAATACGCCGTTTTACCTACAAGCGTGCGCTGCTTCACCACCAACATTCTCGCAGAGGCTATAAATCACGAAATTTTCCTTAATCGCATGCAAGTCGCGGGAAACACCCGCGTGGAGCTGATCGATGATGGAGACATGACTCGCCTCATCTACCAAACCACCGTGCGCCTATTAAAGAGCAACCCTGAGATTGCTGATGCTAATACATTAGTCTCCCACATTGGCCCCGGAAACACTCGCGCACTGCACTTTGAAAAAGGTCATATCAATGCGTACAGTAGCTACCGTTTGGGTATTTTCCGTACACAAGAAGCAGTGGCTTCGAATGCATCAGAATCGACTCCTCAACTCATTCACATCGAGGAGCAAATTCGAGGGGTAGTCGATCATCTGGCGGCAGACTTTTCTCAAGCAGCCGTAGACTACCATGTCGCGATCGGTTCGGAAATTCAGTGCGTTGCCCCTCTCATCGTAAAGCCAAAACAGGGCGCCTCATTCATCACACTCAAGGAGTTGGAGGTTTTTACCGAAAAGCTTGCCAGCATGTCCGCCGATGAAATGGTGCGCCGCTTGCATCTCAATTACACCGGTAGTGAGGGTGTAGTAGCGGCATTGCAAACCAATTTAGCTTTGGCTCGTCGATTCAATGACAAGGTCATCGTAGTTCCTGAAGGCGACTTTCAGCGCGACCTTCTAATGGATCTCCTCGCCAATAATCCTCAGACCAAGACCTTTCAATCGGAAGTTCTACAAGCAGCTCGTGAAGTCGCTAAAAAGTTTAAAACAGATCATAAACACGCAGAACACGTTGCTAAGTTTAGCCAACAAATTTTTCATGAACTGCAAGATTTACACAATCTTGATCCCAAGTATGAACTCCTTCTGAGAGTTGCCGCCATTCTACATGAAACAGGGATGTTCGTCAGTCCACGCGAACATCATAAACACAGTCTCTATCTTATCCTCAACAGTGAAATTTTCGGATTAAGCGCAAAAGATCGCACTATCGTGGCCCTCCTAGCTCGCTATCACCGAAGATACAATCCCGACGCCAATCACCCACATTTTTCAGAACTTATCCGCGAGGATCGCATGACGGTGATTAAACTTGCGGCGATTCTACGGGTCGCAGATGCACTAGACAGCAGGCACTCTCAACGCATTAAGAACATCCAAATCAAACGCACTGAAGATGTGTTTATCATTGAAACTTCAGGATTGGATGACCCCACTATCGAGCAATTATCGATCGATGCTAAATGTGACATCTTTCAGGAAATCTATGGCTATGAGATTCAACTACGATCCGCCGAATCGGTATAACCCAGCTAATATTAACTCTTACAGTCAATGAATCCCGACCATTACATCAACCGTGAATTAAGCTGGCTAGCGTTCAATGAACGAGTTCTCGAGGAGGCTGGAAAAGCCAATCTTCCTCTGTTGGAACGTATAAAGTTCTTAGCAATAACCGCATCAAATTTGGACGAGTTCTTCATGGTGCGCGTTGGTGGACTGCAATACATGAAGGATTCAGGGAAGCGGGTTCGCGACCTCACTGGGTTGACACCTACACAGCAACTCGCAGCGATTGCAGAACGCACGAACGCTTTTGTGGAGCGTCAGTATCAAATACTCAACCATGAACTTCTGCCAGGGCTAAGAGAAAACGGTATTCGTCGCCTGCTACCTGAAGAATTGACTCCAGCTCAGCGCACCTACTTGGGCGATTACTTTACGGAGCAACTCTTCCCTGTGCTGTCCCCCATTGCATTGGATACCGAAGGGCAACGCATCCATTTACCTGCACTGCAAATCATTCTCGTATGTGAAGTGCGCTCCCAACAAGCTGGCACTGACAACACACGTCATGTTTTATTTACTCTACCCTCGAACATTCCCCGTCATATTGTCGTTCCCACTCTCGAAGATGGAACGCACGCCTATATTAACGTGGATGATCTAGCAGAATTGTTTCTTCATCAATATTTCCCCAAGGAACAAGTCATCGCCTCAGCTCGCTTTCGAATCAGTTTAAACAGTGATATCACTCTGGATGATGAAAGCGCGATGGATCTCGTTGCGGAAATGGAACAAATCCTTGAAGCGAGAAAAGCTAGCAATACCATTCGTTTGGAGATCGAAGTCGGAGCCACTTCCGCTCTCATTAAAATCATCCAGGGACTCTGTGGCGTATCTGCGCAGCAGACTAGCATGATTCCTGGAGAGCTTGATCTACGATCATATTTTGCCATCGCCTCCCTTCCTGGTTTTGAAAAACTCAAGGTAGAACCGTGGCCGACGGAACAAGTGCAGGGAGGTCTTTCGGAAGAGACCATTTTTGACCGAATAAACCAAGGGGACATCCTGCTATATCACCCCTACCAGTCATTTGAGCCCGTCATTCAGTTGCTTGAGCAAGCTGCTGTCGATACCAATGTCGTGGCGATCAAACAGATCCTTTATCGCACTGCTAAAAATAGTCGCATCATCAGTGCTCTGATCAAGGCCGCACAAGCCGGTAAACACGTCACTGTTTTAGTAGAACTAAAAGCACGTTTTGATGAAGCTCGCAATCTGGAGCGCGCGGAAGATCTCATTAATGCTGGAGCTCAGATTATATATGGAGTCCGTGGATTAAAGACTCATGCCAAGATATGCCTCGTGATGCGTCGTGAAGGAGGTCGAATGGTGCGATACTGTCACTTCGGCACCGGTAATTACAATGAGTCAACGGCAAAGCTTTATACCGATATCAGTTATTTAACTAATCGTGCGGATTACGGAGCTGATGCTTCGGCATTTTTTAATACCGTGACTGGTCGATCACGCTTTGTTCATTTCCAGCGTATCAGCATGGCTCCCTTTGGATTGCGCGAGCGTTTACTTGATCTCATCCACAGTGAAACAGAACGCGCCAAGCAAGGAGACACCGCAGAGATGATTTTGAAAATGAACTCCCTAGAGGATGTACAAATGATTGATTCACTCTACGAGGCTTCTAAAGCAGGTGTAAAAATTAATCTTATCATTCGTGGGATCTGTTGCCTTCGTTCAGGCATCAAAAATCTCAGTGAAAACATTCGGGTAATAAGCATCGTCGACCGCTATCTTGAGCATGGTCGTATCTATTGGTTCCGTCAGGGAGGTAATCCTGTGGTCTTCATTTCTAGTGCCGACTTCATGACGCGTAACTTAAGCAAGCGCGTAGAATTACTTACCCCTATTGAAGACACTAATGCCAAGAAGCGTCTTCTGGAAATACTCCTGACGCAATTGGAAGACAACGTTCAAGCGCGTGAATTGCACAAAGATGGACAATTTTATCTCCTAAAAGGAGCGAAAGGTAAAAACCTTCGCTCACAAGAATATTTTTCAAAACAATCTGCCAAATTGACACGAGCAAGAACTCAATCACCCGATTTGCTGATTCCACACAAACCAATAATTACAGTTTAATAAATGGTGTTATACAATCACCAGTAACGCTTACGTACTATCATTTCCTAACCATCATCAGGATTAC
>VFKY01000070.1 GCA_009885275.1 Verrucomicrobiota bacterium
CGAGAGGTGTTGCCGACAAATCTTGTGCGATCGTCGATAAGCTTCCCAAGAAGAGAACAAATAGAACTGTCGAGAAGTAAGACGTAGGGAATAAGGGGGTTGATTATTTGCTTTCTATTTAGCCACAAGGTAGGCAGGGATGGCAGCAATATTTCTGATGGGCTATTCTCCTGTAGTTCAAACCGATTTCCACTATACAAAGGTAGAAGTATTTTTCGTAAAGTATGATCTTGTGATCGCGTAGTATCTCGCTGATTTTTCAATAATATCTTATCTTCTCTTTTTATATCTATGAGCCTACAACACCGTTTCATTTCCTTTTGGCAACTGATGAGCTTCAGTTGTCTTATTGCTCAAGTGGGCATTGCCGCGGTACCATTGTTTGATGGAAAGACGCTAGATGGTTGGGACGGGAACACCGAAAAAGTTTGGCGCGTGCAGGATGGTGCGATTGTTGGAGGCTCCTTGGAGGGGAATCCACAGAATGAGTTTCTGATGTGGAAAAAGCCCTGTCGCGATTTTGTGTTGCGATTTGAATATAAGCTCGTGGGTACCGAAGGTTTCGTGAATGGAGGAGTGCAATTCCGTAGTAAGCGCATTGTTCAGCCCGCCAATGAAATGAGTGGTTATCAGGCGGATATTGGCGCCGGCAAGACCGGTAATCTCTATGACGAAAGTCGTAGAAAAGTCACGCTGGTGGAATCAGACAAGGAAGTCGTCACCAAGCTTGAAAAGATCGGTGAGTGGAATCAATACGAAATTCGCTGTCAGGGTGCCCGCATTCAACTCTCGGTGAATGGCACTCAAACAGTCGACTACACGGAAACCGATGCCAGTATTGAACGTGAAGGATTTATCGCTTTGCAAATCCATGGGAATTGCAAAGCAGAGATATCGTATCGCAAACTCATGTTTGAGGATTTAGCACCCGCGCCCGCGACATCGACAGATAGCACAGAACCGATGAAGCGACTTGATACCAAGGAAGCTTCCAAAGCCTCTCGTGCCCCGTTTGTCGGTGGTCATTTTAAAATTGAAGCGGGTGAAGTCGCCATCTTTACCGGTCAGGAAAATTTAGTGCGCGACGCTAAATTGGGCGCACTGGAGTCATTGCTGGCCACTCGCTATGCGGTTCAGGCTCCACGATTTCGTTCGATGGCATGGGAGGCTGATACTGTTTATGAGCAGTGGCGCGACATGAATTTTGGCACTTGGAAAGATCAACTATCAGCGACAGAAGCGACGATGGTTCTGGCTCAGTTTGGGCAGATGGAAGTTCTCGATGGAGTGAAACGTCTTCCCGAGTTTATCTCAGCTTATCATCGTCTGCTGGATCAGTTCAGTGCTCAAACGCAGAAAATTGTAATCATTTCACCGATGCCATTTGAGCGTTCACTTTCTCCTGAGGCGCCGAATTTAACGACAAAAAATGCAGACGTGCGCGCTTACGTGGAAGCGGTGAAGACGATTGCTCAGCAACGTGGCGCGGTATTTGTGGATATCTTTACACCCCTGTCTGATCGCCCTGCTGGGGAGCCTCGTCTCACGGATGACGGTATTCATCTCAATGAAACGGGACAGCGTATCGTCGCAAGCCTCATTGCGGCGAAGCTTGGGGTGGAGCCGTCCTCCGCCATACCTTCGGAAACTTTGCGCACGGCTATTGCAGAAAAGAACGAACTCTGGTTCGATTTGTGGCGGCCTGCGAATTGGTCCTTCGCGTTTGGTGATCGTGTGCAACATCCATTCGGGAAACCGGGTGGGGGCCGACCATTTCTTAAAGATGAAATGGCCTCGTTGATGCCGATGGTGGAACAGGCGGAAGGACGTATTCATGCACTGGCTCAGGGTAAAGAAGTGCCGGCACTAACGTTCGCCAAACCGGTGCTTCCTCCCGAAGAAAAAGTGCTGACACCCGAGGAGGAGTTGGCGACCTTCACCCTTGCTGATGGCTATCAGTGTCAGCTTTTTGCCAGTGAAAAAGACGGTGTTATTAAACCGACACAGATGAGTTGGGATGAACGTGGTCGTCTGATCGTAGCTTGTTCTCCGACCTATCCGCACGTTGAACCGGGAGCAAAACCGGGTGATTACATTCTCATCTGTGAAGACACCAATGGCGATGGACGCGCTGATAAAACTTCACGCTTTGCTGAGGGACTCAAGATGGTGCAGGGAGTGGAAGCCGGTGCGGGGGGATTTTATGTTTGTGATTATTCAGATTTGGTGCTTTTGCGGGATCGTGATGGTGATGGCCGTGCGGATGAACGGCGGGTCATTTATTCCGGCTTTGGGATTGGCGATACGCATCAGTTGATCAACTCCATCACGCATGGTCCGGAGGGTTCGTTGTGGTTTTCCCAAGGTCTGCATAACTTCGCCACCGTGGAGACTGCCGAAGGCAATAAGCGCCTTCATAAAGCCGGTATCTGGAGGCTCAACACGCGCACAGATCGACTCGATCCCTTCTTCAATGGTGCTGCTGCTGGGGCTAATTGTTGGGGCGTGGCGTTTGATGACTACGGTCAGGTGTTTCACAAATCAGGCGATCG
>VFKY01000214.1 GCA_009885275.1 Verrucomicrobiota bacterium
GCAATAATCGCCGCACTCGTGTCTTGCCACAACACGAAATCCATCACCCGATTTTGTAGCCTATCTCATGCACCCATCAGTAAATGGGCGCGCATTTATATCCTATTATATTGTTAATTACACCTCTTTATGGAGAAGCTCTCATGCTCAAAGAGGACAAGCTTAACTAGATTATGTTGCATTGCGAGGCTTGCCCAATGCATTGCTTAATCCACTGTCGGCAATCATTGCCGACAGTGGAAAATGGATGCTTAATTTACTTCGGCGCCTTTACTGGCAACCCTTGTCCTGGCTTGGGATCGAGGTTCGTTTTCATGTCTTCCTCGGTAACTTTTGAGGTGACGCCTTCAGCAGGAACCGCAGCTTTTGCTGACCAAAGAATAGCATTAAGCACGAGCTTGCGTTGATCGTCGTTGCTCCAGCCTTTGTGATAATGCCCACCGCTGAATCCAAAACCACGACCGCCATCTTCACGCTCCACAGCCCATGCGGTATGTTGTGGCACCTTGTTTTTAACATCTTCACGCACGGCAGGATTTCCAGAATGGGGACCGTCACTGCGACTCATGGTGCTATCTGGCGCAATGGCACTGAGGATGGGCGAGACCCCTTTCATGTCTTTGCGAAAACGCATATGGAAATACCACTCATCATTCGTAGTAAAAGGTTTTACACCGTTGCTGATGGCATGTTTGGGCAGCTCCTTGAAGTCTGCATCCCAATGGGGATTGACACTCCAGTTGGGCTCGAAGTAACCGCCAAGCCAATCAGTGAATTCGGGACCACCAGGGGTGATGGGCACTTCCACCGCGTAGTGCAAGCAGACAAAACCAGCGCCCCGCTTCATCTCTTTACCAAGCTGCGCAAGATGATCGCCTTGAAGGGCTGGATGACCGCCACCGCCATCGGAATAGATGAGAATGGTGTCCGCCTTAGCCATTTCCTCAGGGGATGGCCATTCTGCATTGAGATGCACTTTCACATCTACTGGGGCAGCGCTATCTTTGAGACATTTGGCGAGGAGTTGTACTCCGGCATTGTGTTCGTGCTGACCTGGGCCGTGAGAGGGTCTACCAGCAATGAGGACAACGGACTTCTTTTCATCGGCGCCAAACGTTAGTGCGGCGAGTGAAAACGAGAGGGTTAGACTTAGGAGGGTGCGTTTCATGAGATCAATGGTCTTAGTGAATGATATATTCGAGGGTACTTGATGGAGAAAGCCGCAGCACTCATTTTAGTACTGCGGCTTCTGAGATGGAGGAACAAATGTGTTACTTGAGTTCCTTAAGAATGATGTCTTTAAATTGAACGATCATCGGAGGGCCCGCATGAATCTGCATAGCGAGGATGCCTTCCTTGGGTGCGTTTGCAGCGTCTTCATCGGTGACATCAACGGTTTGTTTCCCATTGATGAAGTGTTGCACATGATTTCCCTTGGCAATGATCTTATAGTCATTCCATTCTTCGCTTTTAATCGCCGCTTGTATTTCATCGCTAACGCCGACTGAGCCGGTGACTTCGACCACTGTTTTCTTGCCGTCCGCACCGGCTTTGATGACTGTTTTTTCACCACGTTTGGCGAGAATGCCGCGTCCTCTTTCTTCATAAAGAATACCGCTGTAAGTTTTACCGGCTTCAAAATCCGCCTGATACCCGGATACAATAGGACCGTGCTCACCTGCAGTAAGTTCTTTACTGCGATATTGAACTCCGCTGTTCCCCGCGACAATACGATATTTAAAAGTCATTTCAAAGTCGCTTACTTTTCCAGCTTTCCAGACAAGGAAAGTGTTGTGCTTGAGAAGGCCTTTTTTGGCATCTGCAGGATCAGGCTGCGTTTTGCCGGTAATGGCACCATCTTCCACAGACCAGAGCGACATGTTGCCCTCCCAGCCTGTGAGATCTTTACCGTTAAAGATGGCTTTGCCTTCATCGGCAAGCGTGAGTGAAACTGAGAACATAGCGGCCATGGTAAGGCCACTCCAAAGAAGCGAAGATAATTTCATAGAGACAAGTTAAACGGAATATCCGTTTGGTTTCCAGCAAGAGATTGCATATAAACGAAAAAAGGCGCTTGCCTGAGCAAACGCCTTTTTATAAAAACTGAGATTTGCCACTTAGTCACGGCGACCTGCGATCTTTGACAAGAGTCGCAAAATTTCAAGATAGAGCCAAACAAGTGTTACCAGCAATCCAAACGCGGCATACCATTCCATATATTTGGGAGCACCTTGAACAACGCCTTGCTCGATCATATCAAAGTCGAGCTAAAGGTTCATGGCTGCAATAATCACCACGACCACACTAAATCCAATGCCAATGACTCCACTCCCGTGAATATAAGGGATTTGAATGCCGAAAAAACTGAGGACCATTGAGACGAGGTAAACTAGGGCAATACTGCCTGTGGCAGCAAGGATGCCGATTTTAAATTTATCGGTTACTCGTACCAATCTTAAGGTGTAAATGGCGAGTAAAGCGAGAAATACACCAATGGTCAGCAGTATCGCTTGAAGAACAATTCCCTGAAACTGGGCTTCATACATGGCGGATATGGCTCCCAGCAAAACGCCCTCAGCAAGTGCATAAACGGAACCTGTCACGGCAGCCCATTCTTTTTTGAAACAGGTAATCAGACAAAAAATCAAGCCTACAATCATGCTGCCGATGATCCAGGGCATGGCGGCAGCAGGGTTTGCGCTAACCTTATTCCAAGTCATCACTGCTGGAACAGCTACCAAGGAAAGAAAGAATGCGGACTTGTTAACGGTGCCTTGCAAAGTCATTGGCTGCGCACTGTGAAGTCCGGCAGAAGACAATGCTTTCTCAGATAGGGTCGGATTGGAGGCTCTCATAATGTTGCGAAATATAGTCGGGCAATTAAAATAGGCACCTTATTTCTTACGTTGCAAAAAGCTCACCTGTGACGCTATTTTTTAACTCTACCTCACGAAGTAAAAAAGCAGCCCTCCGATAAGGGGCTGCTTTCTCAAGAAGAAATACAGAACAAAAGAATCGCTAGGCGAATATTTCCATAAGCGGTTGCCCCTTGTCCGCCAGCGTGAACGGACGCTTGCTTGGCGAGTAAATCACCTGATCAAGAGGAAGTCCTAATGCATAAGCAATGGTGGCATTTATGTCTGGGACCTCGACTTTGTCCTCCGCTACTTCACGGCCTTCGGCATCAGATTTTCCATAGACAAAACCGCCTTTGACTCCGCCGCCAGCCATAAAGCCCGAGAAAACTTTAGGGTAATGATCGCGCCCCACATTTTGATTGATATCAGGAGTGCGTCCAAACTCCGAGTTTAAGACAATGAGTGTTTCATCGAGCAACCCACGGGAATAGAGATCCCCGATCAAACTAGACAAGGCCTTGTCTAAGACTTCACATAACTCCGGCACTTTGACGAAGTTAGCATTGTGAGTGTCCCATCCACCGAGAGAGACTTCGACAAAACGCACTCCGCGCTCGACAAGGCGCCGGGCAAGCAGACAGCCTTGACCAAAGGACTCCGGGCCGTATGCCTTGCGGGTCACCTCATTTTCTTCCGTGAGGTCGAAAGCCTTCAAATCTTCGCTTTTCATCATAGCGATGGCGTCATCATACATTTCTGTATAGGCCTTCACATTGCGGTGGGGAAAGGTTGCGCGAAATTCCTTGTCGAGGTCATCGGCGAAAGCCATGCGCTTTTGGAAATGTTCATCGGTAAGGTTTTTCTGAAGTTTGACATTCTTAATGCCGTTCTCGGGGTTGTTGACAAAGAGCGGGCCATTTACCGCAGGGAAAAATCCCGCGCCGGGATGGCGACTGTCGTTGCCGACATAGACATAGTTTGGCAGCGTACTGTTACCAGTGCCGGGTTGGAATACATTAAGCCATGCGCCCATGCCGGGATGGCGGATGGTTCCGCGCAAGGCATAACTGGTGTGCATCATGTAATTGCCTTGTTCATGAGCTCCTTGAGTGGAGCTGAGGGAATTGATGACCGTGGCATGGTGCATCTGCTGGGCAGTTAAGGGCAGGTATTCTGAAATACGAACACCATCAGCGCTGGTTTTGATGGGTTTCGTAGGGCCTGCCGTTTCGACTCCTTCTTTTGGATCCCAAGTATCCATGTGGCTTTGTCCACCAGACATGTAGAGATAAATAACATTCTTTGCCGTCGCCACTTGCTTCAGCTTGGAGGAACCTTCAAAGGCCGCATGGGCCTTGGAAGTAAAGACTTCCGGTAACAGTCCGACACCGAGCATTGTGCTTGCTGTGCGGGCAACGAATTGACGACGTGATAAATCTTCACCGCGAAGAAGTTTGGATTGAAGGGTGGTGCGCATAGAGTTATTGGGTTTAAAAATTTACAGAGAGATTATTGAATGAAGACGAATTGTTGCGTGTTGATCAGGGAGTAAATAAGATCTTCCATCGTCACCAAGCCTTTTTCCTGAGCCTTGGCCCACTTCTCTTTCTCCACTGGTGTAGGCTTGCGTGAGAGCAAGGTAAGGTAGATGGCATCAACCTTGTCATCAGGATATGCCGCCTTATTGACGTTGAGCATGAGTTGCGAATAATGATCCATGATCTGCGGCAGTAGGCCACTGTTCATCAGAGCGAGCACTTGAGGAACGCTGGCGTCGTAGTTTGCGTTTTCGATGGTTTCGCGATCACTCTGACCGAACTCACGCAGGTAATGACCACGAGGCGCAGGAGAATCGATTTCCGCTGAGCGAAGCCAATTGCGCCCAACATTTTCACGCGACTTCACATAGTCCTTATGATTTTTTTCTGGGATACCGTAATAGTTGGCCTCTTCAAGAAAGACCTTGGTTTGAGCTTCCTTCTCTGCCTCAAGCTGTTCCTTCGTTTTATCCTTCAGATCATAGCCGGGAACCTTGATGCGATCGTAGTTCATATCGCCACCACCAGCCATCATCATGCTGCCCCCAGCCGGAGCGACCGCAGGTGTTTCACTATTTTCCGCTACAACAGCTACAGGCGTGGCAGATGTTACTGTTTTGGATGCCAGTAGCTTTTTAACGGCTGGGACAAAGATATTGTCGTTCACTGATTTGCGGGCGATTTGCTGAAACTCGTTGAGTTCGCGGCTCAAAGCTCTGGCTTTTTCCTTATCTTCATCTTCACGAGCCTTGGCTATCTGTTTCTGGAGTTCCTGAACCTTCTGAGCACTTTCCTTATACTTCTGACCGGCAATTTCGGCGCCCTTGAGCATTTCTTCTGGAGTAAGGGTATCGAGCGCGTCACTTATTTTTCGAGCTCCAATGATGCGCTTTTCCCCTTGTTCGCGAGTGGCTAAGTTTGGCATGTCAGGCGTTGGATTGATTAACGCCACGAATGAATCCCACATTTGTTCCGCGCTCATGCGACGCAAAAGCGGACCGGTGAAGTGATACTCGACGCCGGCGGGAAGTTCTTCCCTTCTTACGTTACGTTGGTAAGCCTGTGTATTGTAGAGCGTGCGGAGGTAGCCCTTCATGTCGTACTTCAAACTGACCATGAGCTTTTCAAGGTGCTTCATAAGCTCAGGATTCATGGCTACGGTGTTATCCATGAGCTCATCCACTGGCTCGATCAGACCCAACCCGAAAACTTTTTTCCAAAGACGATTTGCAATGACATTGGTGAATCGGGGGTTTTCTGGCGAAGTCATCCACTGAGCATATACCTCGGATGAGTTCGTAGCGGGTGAAGCCTTTACGGGGGAACCCATCATCGTGAGGGAAGTCACAATGTCTTTGGGCTTCATATCAGGATACGCGTAGTCCGCTGGAAGACGGAGATCGCGTTTTGGATTCAAGCTGACCGTGGTGTAGCGGAGTACATTTTTAACGTCGTTAAGCGCTTCGTTTAAGAATCGTTGTTCCTTGCGAATTTCATCACCGGCAAGCTTGGCCTGCTTATTGATTTCATCAGTAGCGATCTTTGCGGCAGCCCGCTCTTCGGGAGTCATATTCTTGGTAATCACAGGCGGCTTAAACTTGTCGCGTGCCGCTTTTTCATGATCGCGCATGAGGTCGCGGACTCCGTTCTGTGTTGCGCCGTAGTAGTCATTTGTTTCAACGCCGTAGGTGAAGGCGGCCATCTCATAAAATTGTTTTTGGGACCATTTATCGAACGGATGATTATGGCACTGGGCACATTCAATGCGCGTTCCGAGGAATATGCGTACGGTGGCAGCCATATTGTCCAGCGGCATGCCACGATCACGCATGTAGTAACCGATGGCACCATTTTCCCAAGCCTCACCCTGAGAGGCAACAAGTTCACGCACCATCTTGTCGTAGGGTTTGTTTAGGCGAAGACTTTCTTTGAGGTAATTCGCATAAGCAGTGCCGGTGATCGTGCCAGCGTTACCATTGGTTTGAAGCCGTAGAATGTCCGACCAGTAGTTAAACATTTGCTGAACGTAACCACCTCCCGCGAGGAGTTGATCAATGAGCTTTGCGCGTTTGTCCCCGCCCTTGTCGCCAAGGAATGTTTCCGCTTCTCTCTGAGTAGGAATGCGGCCTGCAATATCAAGATAAATCCGGCGCACAAAAACTTCATCGGAAGCCATCTCATTTGGTTTGAGTTTATTCTTCTGCCAGTCCGCAGAGAGTATGGCATCTATTTGCTTGGAAGCGGTCTGTGTATCCAGTGTTGTTTCAACTGCAAAAATGCGCAGGGAAAGCAGGAAAAATGCAAAAAAAGTTAGAGGGTTATTCATGGCTATTGATGAAGAACGGCGCGCAAGTTAATTTGTTTCAAAAATAATTATAATACGCTTCCTAAGCTGATTACCGGACGCATCCTAAAATAGCGGTGCCCCACAGCCTATTTTCTAAATTACTCACTGGCATCTCAAACATCCCTGCCCAATGATACCTACCACTCATGAAATTTATCTCTTGGAACGTGAATGGTGTCCGCGCCTGCTTAGACAAAGGGTTGCGCGACTATGTGACCGCTTGTGATCCTGATGTCATTTGCTTTCAAGAAGTTAAGGCAGAGCAACATCAGGCCGATTTTTCATGGCTGAAGGACTATCAAGTGATGTGGAATCCCGCAGTAAAGAAGGGGTATTCCGGGACCGCAATTTTTTCACGATTGCCGGTAAAATCTCATACTATAGGCATCGGCATGGCTGAACATGACCTTGAAGGTCGGGTGATCACAGCAGAACTAGCGGA
>VFKY01000274.1 GCA_009885275.1 Verrucomicrobiota bacterium
CCAGATCTTTTCCACGAGCTTCTCGCGTCCGAGGTCATTGCGATGCTTGATGACGCCCTGTTTCTTGAGCGTCTTCTCCACCACGTTCTGGGTGGCAATGCCGGCGTGGTCGGTGCCGGGGAGCCAGAGCACTTCCTTGCCCATCATGCGGGCGCGACGGGCGAGGATGTCCTGGATGGTGTTATTCAGGACGTGGCCGAGCGTGAGGATGCCGGTGACATTGGGCGGCGGGATGACAATGGAGTAGGCGGGACGTTTCTCGCTGACGCGACTCGGGTCGGCCTTGAAGAAATTGCGCTCCATCCAATGCGCATACCAGCGCTCTTCGACTTCACTCGGGGTATAGGTCTTGCTCAGTTCGGACATAAGGGGCGAACAGGATGCACCATGCCCTGCGCTTTGCAAACCGTGCGCAACACAGATGATGTGTGCGTTTTGTTGCTCAGATAAATCTTGACGATCCCCCCTCGCAGCCTGTTGCATACAAATCGCATGACTTCACACTCCCTCTACAAATGCATCGCTACCTTGTGCTTGACTCAGCTTATCTGCTGGCAACCACTTCTAATTCAAGCTCAAACCCCTGCGGAAAGCCCCGATGCAAAGCCCACGGTCGAGCAGGAGAAGGCTCAAGCAGAAGCCATGAAAAAGCTGGGAGCACAGACCAGTGGTATCGGCAGGATCGGTGCTCATGCGGAAACCGACATCCCCGAGGGCTATATTTTCTTTCCAGCAGCGGGCACTAAAACGTTACTCAAATCATGGGGCAACCTTATCGGCGGCAATGAAGAGGGATTGATTACCAGTGATAAGGGCAACTGGTCCGTGCTCTTTGAATTTGATGATGTTGGCTATGTCAAAGATGCAGACAAGGATGAACTCAATGCTGATAAAATGCTCAAGATGATGCAGGATAATGAACCCGCACAGAACGAAGCGCGGAAAGATGCCGGTCTTCCTGCCTCCCATACTGTCGGCTTTGCCATGCCCCCTAAATATAATGAGGAAACGCACAACTTGGAATGGGCCATTAAGTTTACCATTGAAGGACAAGCTGGCGAGTTGCTTAATTACCACACCAAGCTTCTCGGTCGCAAAGGTGTCATGACTGCCACCTTGATGTGTGATCCCGACCAGTTGGAAGGCATCCTTCCGGACTATCAAAAGCTCCTTACCAGCTATCGCTTCAAAGGCGGCGACACTTATGCAGAATATCGCAGTGGAGACAAATTAGCGACTTATGGGCTCGTAGGTTTAGTGGCCGGTGGTGCCGCGCTTGCTGCGGGCAAGATGGGGCTTTTCGCAAAGCTGGGTGTCTTCTTTGCCAAGTTCGCCAAGGTAATCATCATCGGAGTGATCGCGGTCGGAGCAGTCCTCAAGAAATTCTTTAGTAGCATTATTTTTAAAAAGCAGCCCAAAGGCCCCTTTGATAACAATCTTTAATAGTGCAGGGAGCCCCTCCTTTCATGCATGACTGACGGACAAATTCTTTATCTGGTATTTGCGGCTTTCTATTTATTCGAGTGTGTCCGCTGGGTTCCTGCTCGATGCTGGATTTTTCATGCGAAGAGCAATGGTAAAAACTGGACGCACGCAAAGCCCTTGGAATTGTTGCGCACGAGAGGCGGTGCGCTGGCGATTTTGAAGCTGCTGCCACCATTTCAAGTGCACGCCATGGCGGCAACGTGGCCCTGCGCTCCCCATGAAGAAGGTTTATGCGTTTGGGATGAGGAACACAAATTCACGCAATACCTGCCATGGGACTCCTTGAAAGTTAATGCCGACGAATCCACGCTCTACTTTACGGAAAAACTTCAAGTGCCCTGTCTCAATGCCAGCGATGCGCAAGCTTGGGTAAAGCGGATCATTGTCTGGAAAGCCCAATCTCAGGCGCAACGACACCATGCATTTTTGAAAGTAGCGCAAGAAATGTTGGATGGTAAACCCTTGATAAAAGCAGCTCAAAGTCTGCAAAGGAATATCCGTTGGCATAACCTTCTGAGTGAGGGCATTTTTACATGCGGGTTTCTTGTGCTGCCATTTGTTTACTGGCGATATGCCACCACTTACCCGACGTTTACGGTGATTGGGTTTCTGTATCTTCTCATGTTCACTCAAGCATTTTTATTATGGCGAAAAGTCCGGAGTGACTCGTCATTGCGTTCCGGTGCTTGGTTGCGCATTTTTAGTGTGGCGTTTTTTCCACCAAGCTCGATCCGCGTTGTTGACTGGTTGAGTCAGATGAAAATGCCCAGCACCCATCCATTGACTTTATTGCATATGGAGAAAGACCAAGGGTGCTTCCATCGAGAAGCCGCAAAGCTTTGGCGGGAAGCTCGTTGGCCATTAGGGGATTTCCC
>VFKY01000239.1 GCA_009885275.1 Verrucomicrobiota bacterium
GCCACCACTCCACCGTGACCGACTCCTGCGCCGATGGCGGCGAGCTCCTCAAAGCCTAGCGGTGTATCCAATAAGTGCGGAGGGATCATGCCGATGATCGGGCCACCAATGATGACGCCCTTTAGTTTGCCTCCGCTGCGCAAGCCGCCGCCGATTTCTTCGACGATGTGTCGCACGGTGACACCGAATTCGACTTCATAAAGTCCGGGGCGATTAAAAAGCGAATTAAGAGAGAGAGCTTTCGTTCCGCGACTCTTGGAGAAACCCAGAGCGGCATAGGCTTCGCTACCATGTGCGACGATCCATGGCACATTCACGAGTGTCTCGACGTTGTTGAGTAAAGTAGGTTTATCGAATAAGCCTCGTTCGGTCGGATAAGGAGGACGGGCCATCACTTCGGGGCGTTTGCCCTCGATAGAGCGAAGCAGTGAAGTCTCTTCACCACAGACGTAGCTGCCATGACCAGTATAGACCTCAAGTTCAAAAGCAAAACTTGTACCCCCGATACGAGAGCCGAGCCAACCAGCGGCGCGAGCCTCAGCAAGTGCGGCATTGAGTACAGTGCCCGCAAGAGGGTATTCGATCCGCAAGTAGATATAGCCCTTCGTCGCGCCCACGGCATAGCCTGCGAGGATCATGCCTTCAATGAGCGCGTGAGGATCGTCCTCCATAAGATAGCGGTCGATGTAGGCACCGGCGTCACCCTCATCGGCATTGGCAACAACGTATTTTTCTCCGGGTGGCTGAGTGGCAACGGCGCGCCATTTGCGTCCGGCAGGGAACCCTGCGCCACCGCGTCCGCGCAGACCAGAGGAGTCGACCGCGGCGAGGACTTGTTCCGGATTGCCTTTAAGGGCCTTGGCTAAGGCAACGTAGCCACCTTGCTTTTCATAGGCCGCGATTGAACGTGCGCCACCAGTTGCGATACGACCAAGTACGATGCCGTGCGGGGAGAAAACTTTCACTGGCGGACGCGGGTTTGTTTGCCCCTTGGCGGGTGCCGCGAAGCATTCACCGAGACAGTAAACGCGTGGATTTTGTGCAGCAGCTTCAGCCCACAGTGTTGGATTGAGGTGGCGAGCAGCGAAACACGCGGTGCCTTGGCAGGCTTTGCCGGTGTGCTCGCCGTGTGGCAAATGATAAAACGACTCTACGTCAGCGGAGAGAGTGTGTTTGGAGTCTGTGGTGTTAACGGGTGCTGCTTGCATGTTTTTAATGCGTGGACTATCGAATTTTGCCAAGCTACGTGCGACGCTAGCGCGGTTCAACTAATAAGAGATTGCTTTTGAGTCAGTTATA
>VFKY01000052.1 GCA_009885275.1 Verrucomicrobiota bacterium
AATATCAACAAAAACATCGATCAAATAGCTTTGATATGATGATATGTTTCAAAAATGTGGGTATGCACCCAGATAGTAGTCTAATTCGTGTTATCAATATTTCTGAATGTCTAATACGAACGCTCCAGCCAACGACCAAAATGAAAGTAATCCAATGCCAAAACTCGAAGATCAGTAAAAGCTTGTGAGAACGGAAGGACTTGCGTCACCTTCGAATTGGCTCGGGTGTAATTGTTTTCATTCCCGCCGAGTGTCTGCTTTACCCGCCCTTGCTAACTCTCTTTTTATGTTCTGGGGTCGCTACTTCAAACGATCGAAGGTTTTTTGGAGGATCTGCCAGTCTTTTTGTCCCTGCACTTTTGCACGGGCGTTTGAGATGATCTCGGCCTCCTTGGCGTTCTTGGTCGGCTTATTGACCTTGTAAAGAATACCAAAGTTACCGGGGAATGGTGCCCCAGCCAATTCATAGGCAGCCTTCTCATCAGTGATATCATGCTCCTTAGGGACTTCGTTGAATGTGCCCCCCTTACGTGGTATCGCGGAATCAAACGCACCTTCAAAAAACTCAATGCATTCACTCAAGCATTGGATGAAACTGAAACCGTCATGGTCCAACGCCGCTTCCATCATGGCGAGCACGTGGTTCGGATTGGTGCTGATGGTGCGAGCAACGAACGTCGCACCTGCCGCGATGGCTTGTTTGACCGGATTAATAGGGTTATCGACAGCGCCCCACGTATCCGTCTTACTTTTGAAACCAATAGGCGAAGTGGGTGATGTCTGTTTCTTGGTCAGTCCGTAAACTTGATTGTCCATGACGACCAGACACATCTTCACGTTCTTGCGTGCCGTATGGGTAAAATGATTGCCACCAATGGAGAAGGCGTCTCCATCACCGCTAAATGCGAAGACGTGCTGGTCTGGACGTGACAAGGAAATGCCCGTGGCGAATGGCAGAGCACGTCCATGAATGAAGTGTGCGCCATGAGCTTGCACGAAATACGGGAACCGACTTGAGCAGCCAATGCCGGAAATACTGACAAACTTTTCATGCCAGAATTTACGACGCTCGAGAAGTTTGTAATAAAGCGCGAGCACAGTGAAATCACCGCAACCGGGACACCATGTCGGGTGGTCGGCAACAAGTTCTTTTTTCGTGAGAGCCTTACGGTCATCCGTGGGTGGATCGATCGTGAGAGTAGCGGTTGGGGAAACTAATGTCTGTTCACTCATAACGTATGCGTTTATAGAAAATATTTAATGATTGGATCAAGCATTGGTGATGCCGGCAGTGATGATACCGCGCACATGTTCGACAATTTCCTTCACCTTGAAGTTGAGACCGTCGACCTTGTTAAGGGATGTGATTTTTGGATCGCAATACCGAGCACGAAGCACTGCGGCAAGCTGGCCATAACCATATAACCCTTCATCATTCATTTCGACCACGATGACATGGGTGAAGCCAGAAAAAATGTCTTCAAGACCGTTAGGCAATGGGTTGATGTGACGCAGATGAATGGAGGAAACGCTATTGCCCGCAGCGCGTTCACGTTCCACGGCTTCACGAATAGGACCTTCAGTGGACCCCCAACCCACTAGCAAGATGTTGCCCTCGGGAGCGCCAAAAATTTTAGGCTTTGGCAATGTTGCCGCAAACGCTTTCATTTTCTTGCGACGCTTGGCGGTCATCGCTGCGTGCATTTTTGGGCTGCCTGAAGGGTGCCCCATTTCGTCGTGTTCGAGACCGGTAGCGACTGGATATTTACCGTTCTGAATCAACGTGCCTGGAACCACACGACGCACATAGCCTTCTGGCGAACTGAGGTCGTACGGTTTGTATTCCGCTACCGGTGTTAGATCAGGTGAGATATCCTGAAACAGTTTTTCAAGATCGGGTTCAGTGAATGCTTCGATGCGGGTGGCGATGGATTGATCGCTGAGAATAATAACCGGGGTGTTATATTTTGTAGCGATGTTGACAGCCTCGATCGCAGTATAAAAGCAATCCTCAACATTCGACGGTGCCAGGACAATGCGCGGGGCGTCACCATGACTGCCGTAGCACGCAATGTTGAAATCCGATTGCTCAACATTCGTCGGCATACCAGTAGAAGGGCCACCCCGCTGAACCCCAATAATGATCAGCGGCGTCTCAGACATGATCCCCCATCCAATGCACTCCATCTTCAAGGTGAAACCTGGACCACTCGACCCGGTGACAGCCACACGTCCCGCATAACTTGCCCCCAACGCCATTGCAGCGGAGGCAATTTCGTCTTCACATTGAATGAATGAGCCTCCGTATTTAGGCAGTTCACGACGGAGAATTTCCATGATGTCAGACCATGGCGTAATCGGATAGCCCGCACCGAAACGAACTCCCGCAGTGATCAACCCGAACGCCAATGCGTCATTACCATTCATGACTACTTGAGCGCCGGTGCGTTGCTGGCTTTCTGTAAATTGAAAAATCTCCGCGATGTTACCCAGAGAATACCCGTAACCTGCGTGGAACGATGTAAGAGCCGTTTGAAGAATACTCTCATTCTTACCCGTGAATCGCTCACTAATCAGTTTCTCAAGTTTAGCGATATTAAGATCAAACATCTTCGCGACGAGTCCCAGCGTGAAAATATTTTTTCCCTTGTCCTTGGCGGTGCCACCAATGGCTTCGATGGTCAAACTGGAAATCTTCACGCCGACATGCCTGTAAAGCGCTTCTTTATCTGGATTTGGCGTCACATGATCAGCATCATACAAGACAATGCCACCTTTGCGCAGGGACCCAAGATGATCTTCATAGGAGTGCTGATAGAACGCTATCAGCACATCAGCTTCGTCACCTGCACTCAGAACTTCACCAGAACCGATGCGAACTTGAAAAATAGAAGGGCCACCGGAAATCGTGGAGGGAATCGTCATGAAAGTCATGACCTCCTGCTCACTGCGACCAGCAAGACGGGCAAGGAATCCACCAATGGCTTGAATGCCATCTTGAGAATTGCCTGCAATGCGGATGATGGCTTCGGTGATCTTAGATACCTTCGGGTTTTCACCCGACGATTGGATAACATTAATGGTTTCGCTCATGAAAGGTCTTGATTCTAAAGTTCGTAATATGATGACTTCGTGCGTCTAACTGCCTAGCGGTCTGAAAATACGTTCTGGAAAGAAAATAAATATCAGCACCTTCATTTGTTTAAAAGTCTTATCTTTGAACTTATTCAAGACGACACCAAAAACTATTTCAATAAAACTTAGCAATTAACGAAATTGGAGCTGAAAACGCCTGATTTTTACCCCCTGCATCATGAATTTATCTACGTCTAAAATCGAACTGACACCAAGCGTCGCACAAATCTCACGCCGACGCTTCGTCAAGCGCACCACCGCTGCAAGCCTATCCGTGCTTGGGTTCCCTGCAATACTGCGCAGTCAGACGCCAAATAATCGCCTCAATCTTGCCATCATCGGCTGCGGAGGACGCGGTGGTGCCGACATGGCAGAGATGATGAGTGAAAACATCGTCGCGCTCTGCGATGTGAACGAAAAGAATCTTGCCGCGGCTGCACTGAAGGCTCCTGGAGCAAAGCTATTTCGTGACTTTCGCAAGATGTATGATGCCCTAAAAGACTCTGAGTTCGATGGTGTGTCAGTCGCCACCACTGAGCACACGCATGCTTTTGCAACGCTGCCCGCACTAAAACGTAAGAAGCATGTCTTTTGCGAAAAGCCCCTTACCCGAGATGTTCAAGAGGCACGCATCATCACTGAGGCAGCCCTAGCGGCTGGAGTTGCTACTCAAATGGGCACGCAGATTCATGCCAGCGCGAACTATCGACGTGTCGTCGAGCTTATCCAAGGAGGTGCCATAGGCCCGGTACACGAGGTTCATTCTTGGGTAAACCGCACTTGGGGACACCAATCGCCTGAGGATGCCATCAAATTCAAGGATGTCGCCAGCACGCAGGAACGACCAAAGGAAGAGGATCCCGTACCGCCAGAACTTGATTGGGATTTGTGGATCGGTCCCGCTCCGTGGCGTCCGTTTAACCGAATCTATATCCCAGGAAGCAGGTGGTATCGCTGGTGGGACTTTGGCAACGGCACGATGAGTGATCTCGGCTCTCACTGGAATGATCTCCCCTTCTGGGCACTCAATTTGGATGCGCCGCTCACCATTGAAGCGAGCGGTCCACCACCGCATCCAGAGATCGCGCCCGCCTCCATGTCTGCCACCTATACCTATGGGGCGCGAGGAACGATGCCACCAGTTAAGCTCACTTGGTATCAAGGCGTGCCGAAACCACCGCAATGGGAGGAGAAAATCATTCCTCAATGGGACAGCGGGGTGCTTTTCATTGGCGCAAAAGGAATGCTCCTGTCTGACTACGGCAAGCACCTTCTACTGCCCGAGGAACAATTCAAAAATTTTGCCCCACCGGCACCTTCGAT
>VFKY01000096.1 GCA_009885275.1 Verrucomicrobiota bacterium
GCTTTTTCCGAGCAAGTCATCAATCTCGGCAGCACTCCATACATAGAAGGCTCCTTCGGTTTTTCTAGCAGCCTCAGCACTGGATAGGCTGTCGGCATCTTCAGCAGAATAAATGCCACCGTCCTTTTGTCTCAGGTCACGGCGCACATACTCTAAGATGCCACGGGCAATGTCGGCATAAAACGTGACCCCAGTGTTTTGAAATCCTTCCAGATAAGCCACGGTTAGCTGAGCCTGATCGTAGAGCATTTTTTCATAGTGCGGGATATGCCAGTAGGCATCCACGGAGTAGCGATGGAATCCGCCGCCGATGTGATCTCTCATGCCGCCGTGAGCCATGTTGGTCAGCGTGGTTTTTTCCATGGTTTCACTCCAATTAGCCTCACTGGTATCTCGACTCAGGAGGAAAGGCTTCAAGCGCCAGAGCAGTGCCAGCGTTACAGGTCGGGGAAACTTAGGCGAGTTGCTGAATCCG
This sequence comes from Verrucomicrobiota bacterium, assembly GCA_009885275.1. Classification (GTDB taxonomy): domain Bacteria; phylum Verrucomicrobiota; class Verrucomicrobiia; order Verrucomicrobiales; family Verrucomicrobiaceae; genus Verrucomicrobium. Next base: position 476 of record VFKY01000096.1, read on the forward strand.
CCTTCATGGTAGTCGAACGCGCCGGCAATGCTGTCATATGCCTTTTGTAAAACATCCTCGACCTTAGGATCATGAAGCTGCTGTTCTTCATTTAGGTAGCCCTGAAGTTTTTCGATGGTTTCATTACTGCGCTTGCGCACGTCGGCTCGATCTTCATGCCAGACACTGGTGATCTTGTTGCAGATGGATTTGAATCCCATGCGGCCGCCCTTGTCCTCGGGTGGAAAATAAGTGCCAGCGAAGAACGGCTTCAGTTCCGGAGTCAACCAGACACTCATGGGCCAGCCGCCGCTGCTGTTGACCGCTTGCACATAGGTCATGTAAGTAAGATCCACATCCGGGCGCTCTTCGCGGTCCACCTTAATGTTGATAAACTGCTCATTGAGAATCTTGGCAACCTCTTCACTCTCGAACGATTCATGTTCCATGACATGGCACCAGTGGCAGGTGGAATAGCCCACGGAGAGAAAGATCGGCTTGTCCTCTTTGCGCGCTTTCTCAAACGCAGCCTCACCCCAAGGCATCCAATCCACTGGATTGTGGGCGTGCTGGAGAAGGTAGGGGGACTTCTCGTGAATCAGGGCATTGGTATGTTTTTCGTCGGGCATGGGGAAGGGGAGTTAGTCTCACCACTAGATCATAGGCGGTGACGTTTGAGAAATACGTTATGTCGGCAGGCTAAGTTACTTTTTCTTTGCCATCAACGCTTCAATCTCTTCGGCTTCAATAGGGATACTTGCCATTAAATCCAAGGCGCCTGATTTGGTGATGAGCACATCGTTTTCTAATCGAATGCCGATGCCTTCCTCGCGAATGTAGATGCCGGGCTCGATCGTGAAGACCATGCCGGGTTCGAGTTTTCGAGAGATGTCGCCGACATCATGCACGTCGAGGCCGAGATGGTGACTGGTGCCGTGCATGAAGTATTTTTTATAGAGGGGCTTCGTCTTGTCTTGTTTCTTTACAGCGTCGGATTTGAGTAGGCCGAGTTTGAGTAATTCCTCCTGCATGATGAGGCCTACTTTTTCTTGATAAGACTTCAAAAATACGCCGGGCTTGAGCAACTTGCGAGCACCGCGTTGCACACGCAACACCGCATCATAGATGGCACGTTGACGTGTGGTATAGCGACCATTTACCGGAATGGTGCGGGTGAGATCCGCGTTGTAGTTCGCATAGCGTGCCCCGAAGTCGAGCAGGAGCAGGCTGCCATCGAGGCATCGAGATTTATTATCTAGGTAGTGGAGCACACAGGCATTTTTGCCATTGGCAATAATGGGAGAGAAGGCATGGCCTTGTGCACCATTGCGGATCCATTCATGGATAAGCTCCGCTTCGACTTCGTATTCCATCACGCCGGGCTTTACAAAATGGAGGAGACGATGGAAGCCTTGTTCCGTGATGGCGATGGCTTTCTTGAGTACAGTTATTTCGCGGGCCGATTTTACGCTGCGCAAGTCATGCATCAACGGTGCGAGACGTTCATAGTGGTGAAGGGGAAATTCCCGCTGACAACGATGAATGAAGCGTCGGTCTCGTGTCTCTATGTCAACGGTGGCGCGGGCATGTTCGTTGCTATTCAGATACGCTTGTCTAGCCTGACACATGACGTGGCGATAGATCGGTTCGAAATCACTGAGCCAATGCACTGAGGTTATAGGAATACCACTGCGGACGGAGGCCTGTTCTTTAGTAAGTTTTTCACCTTCCCAGATGGCAATGGTTTCACTGGTCTCGCGGATAAAAAGCATGACGCGCATTTTTTCGTCAAGGGCACTCGGGAAAAGAACGAGTACCGTTTCTTCTTGATCCACACCGCAGAGATAAAACAGATCGCTGTTTTGCACAAAGTTCATTGTGCCGTCAGCATTTGTTGGATAAATGTCGTTGGCGTGTAGGAACACCGCAGCTTTGGGAGGGAGCTTCTTGCTCAATCGGGCGCGAGACTCAATAAAGAGTTCTTTAGGAAGGGGAGGGTAACGCATGGGGAATTCTTATTTGAGTTGTCACATTTCTCAACGTGTCAGGGTGACTGCTCAACTGTAATTTCGCAGACTATTTTTTCCCTTGATCGTCTTTGATCCATTTGGCGAGCTCTTTTTGAAAAAGCTCGACCGGTAACGCATAATTGGTCACCCGATCTACTCGAGAAATATTCAAGCCTACTGCGAGTCCTTGCAAATCGTAGACAGCGCCGCCCATGTCGGCGGGATTGAGGGGCAGGTCGTGTTGTAAGACCTCGGGAAAATTGTCGGTGCGCAGGGAGGTTCCATGGTTTGCAAAGTCATCCCCCGTCCAATTCATGAGCACCTTGCTTTTGCTGGAAAGACGGACTTCACATTCCTTCTCATTACCTTCCCGCTGGTAACGAATTTTGATGAGATTACCGGGGGAAAGCTTTGCGGTGATACGAGAGACATCTTCTTTGTGGGAAACTTTTTTTCCATCCACTGCTATCATCAAATCTTCAGCCATTAATCCCGCTAAAGCAGCAGGTCCATTGTCGGCAATTTCTTCAATCAGGACCCCGGGATCATCGTCATCAACCCCAAAGCGAATGCCAATTA
>VFKY01000109.1 GCA_009885275.1 Verrucomicrobiota bacterium
AAGAGGGGGCTTTCAGATCTTAGCACGGCGTCGGTCTTGACGAGTACTTGCTGGCCTTGCCAGAACTGAAGATGCAAATTCAAGCCGCCATCTTTTGCAGCACCTTTAGAGTCGAGCTTGAGAAAGACATCGCGTGAAGGCACGACCCAAGATTCGTATTCGCGAAAGACCATCTGGGTGTGTTGTCCTAGCACTTGAAACTGGGTAAATGGAAACACCTTGCCGAGTCGCTTGGCTAAATCAGGGAAGTCCGGCGTGGGTTCTTGCTTAGCGTTGCCTTCAGGAGCCGTGTTGGAGGCATAAACGAGAGCGCCCCAGACCTGTCCGTCTTTGGCGGCTTTGTCGGCACTGATTGGGGTAGATTGAGCGAAGGCTGAAGGCTGAAGGCTGAAGGCTAAAATTAGAAGCAAGATTAGCCACACGCTGTGGTGTATGGAGTTGGCTTGAATGGAAAATGTGGGGGAGCGCTGCATGGGTTATCCTTTTTTACCGAGAAAGAGAGGCTTGCTCGCAGCATCCTTGGTCATGACGAGAAGGACTTCGCCGTTTTCTCCGAACAGCGTTGTGGTCGCGACTTCGGGATCGCTCTCGCTATGGTGAACGGTGAGCCCTACAATGTTCTTGTCGGCAGGAATGGCATCCAATCCTTCAAGCATCAAGACGGTGGCATTGGCTTCATCGCTGTGGAACGAGGTGGCTTGTACGCCGGCTTTGGGAGCGTAGAGGCTGAGGATTTGTGTCTGAGGTTTGTCGCCCTGAAGCATCCAGACACCAAGGGTAAGTAGGGCAGCGGCTCCGGCGATAGCCCAGGGCATTCTCAACCAATTCAACCATGAGATCGTGGATGTCGCCGCGGATGGAAGGACAGTTTCTGCACGCGGTTCATCGGCAATGCGTTTTTGAATTTGCGAGTTGAAGAAGTCGGCGTGAGGCACGGAGCGCTCCATCGCGATATGCGTGCGAAGGGAGTCGCCAAGTTTACGCATGGACTCGGCTTCTTCACGAAGCATGGGGTCCGCCGCCATCATGGCTTCGAATCGGACACGCTCATTGGCATCCAGTTCGCCATCGAGCCAGCGGCCCAGTAAATGTTCATCAGTAGTTTTCATAAGCGTCTTTCAGTAGTTCCTGTAGTTTTTTTCGGGCGTAAAAAAGGCGTGACATCACGGTGCCGACACTGGTTTCCATGATTTGGGCAATCTCTTCATAGCTCTGTCCCTCTACCTCTCGGAGGACGATGATGGTGCGGTGATCGGGAGTGAGTTGGGCAATGGCCAGTTGAATACGGTCACCTAACTCCATATTCTTCAACACCTCATCAGGGCGTTGGTTGTCTTTGGGTACCGCTTCGGCGCCGACGGCCACGGTTCGATGAATTTCATCGTTGAACTCGCCGGCACTTTCGATCTTACGTTTGCGCAGCCAATCGTAGCAAGTGTTGTGCGCGATACGGTAGATCCAAGTATAAAAAGAGGATTCACCTTTGAATGAGGGCAAGGCACGCCAAGCTTTGACGAAGCTATCCTGGGCGAGATCCCAAGCATCTTGTTCATTCTGGACGAGGTGATAACACATACCGAAAACCTTTCCGCGATAACGAGTCACGATCTGATCAAACGCGGGCGAATCACCAGACTGTGCTTGCCTCACCAGAGCAGCATCCACCACAGCGTCGGAGTCGATCGGGCTGCTGGCGGGGGCGGACATGGTGGTAGCGGGAAGGATGGACGGGAATAGAGTTGAGTTATTCAATCAGATTCACAAAAAGCTACAAGTCTCCAGCAGACGAGATTGGGAATAATGCACCCACTTTCGGCTCTCACCACGTAAATCGGTTTACACTCTGAACTCCACTTGCCAAAATGAACACCACCATGATCCCAGTTCAAACGGTCGCCGCTGGCCGCCAATTCCCTAAATTCGACCTCGCACGTCTTCTCGGTACGGTTTTCAAACCGACCTTTGGACGGAGCATTTGCATTCTCATTGATCTTCCAGAGCTGAGCGAAGCTAAGGATCATGCGTTTCTGAAGAATCCTGTGCGCGCGGTTCAGAAGCAGGCTTACGAAAACTTTTATCTCGGCCTGCAAAATGGCGTGATGAGCGAGCTGGCACTCAAAGGCGGGGAAATGTTCGCTTACGAACAGACTGGCGGTAGTAATCTCGACATGCCAGATCGCTGCGTGGACATGACAGGCAAAGAACTAAGTTTGGAGCGAGATATTTATCCGAACTACGACATCATACTTTGTATCTCGACGTTCAGCGCCACAGCACCGCTGACGGCTTTTGCCAAACAATATGGGTTTCGTGGCGCGACCTTGCATGGTGTTAACGATGTTATCCTCAACAGCGGTCTTGCGGTGGATTACAATGAAGTCAGCGTTGATGCCGAGAAATTGAGGCTTGCGATGACCAAGGCCGACTGGGTGGAAATTGATTTCACGGTCGAAGGTGGCGACGATATGACCGTTCGCTTGCAACTCGATGGACAAGAAGCGCAGAAGAGTCACGGCCTGTGCCTGGGCGATACGCCTGACATTGCCAATCTCCCAGCGGGTGAAGTTTACTTCGTGCCGACTGGCGCAGAAGGGACGTTCCCGCTCAAGTATGAAGATGGCACCTTAGGCAAATTGACGGTTACAGGGGGCACGATCATCAAGGCGGAACTCATTGCTGGGAATCAAGCTACTATTGATGCGCATAATGCCAAGTTGGCCGATGATCCCATGACGGGCGTGCTTGGAGAATTGGGCTTTGGCACCCAGGTGTTGCCGGTTTCAGGTGCGGATATTCAGGATGAAAAAATGCTCGGCACCTGTCACCTCGCTACAGGTCGCGATGACCATCTCGGTGGGCATATCACGCCGGACAAATTTAAGCGTCGCAGCAATGCTACTCACGATGACATTTTGTTCGCTCCGCATAAGACCCCGAACTTTGACATCAAACAGACTCGCATGAGTCGTGGCGGAAAAATTGAAGTGCTCAATGAGCATTTCCAGCCT
>VFKY01000004.1 GCA_009885275.1 Verrucomicrobiota bacterium
TCTTGCTCTAAATCTGCATCGTACCTTCTGGCAACGCTCGGAAACGTCGCGCCACTTCGACATACTTCTCAGCCAGTGCCACATTCATTTGCTGTTCCTCGGATGTCAGTCCGCGAATAATTTTTGCGGGGGAACCCATGACCAAAGAACCATCGGGCACCTGCATACCCTTGGTCACCAATGAACCTGCGCCGATGACGCAACGCCTTCCTATCACGGCTCCATCCATGACAATGGAACCCATGCCGACAAGTGTTTCATCGCCAATCTCACACGCATGAATGATAGCTCGATGCCCAACGCTAACGCGATCACCGACAATGGTTGGAAAAACATCAGAGACGTGAATGATGGTGCCATCTTGTATATTACTGCAATCACCAATTCGGATGTGATTGATATCACCACGCAACACACAGCCAAACCAGATGCTGGCATAAGCACCCACGGATACGCCTCCAATGACCACTGAACCCCCGGCAATAAAAGCGGTGGATTGAATAGAGGGCTGTTCATCTGGCAAGAGAAAAGATTTCATCCTTGAAAAATAAGGGAAAGATTGTGATTAAGTGTTGACGCAATTGATGTAATTATCCATAACAACATGAAGCCTCGCTCAAATTTTAGCAGAGGAAACAACGACCAAACACCATCACATCCATAATATGAACAAAGCAGAATTGATTGAAGCAGTACAAAAGAGCCTCGGTGGCGAAACTTCCAAGCGCGCCGCTGGTGACGCAGTAGAAGCAGTACTCTCCGCCATCGCAAAGGGCGTTGCTAAAACCAGCAACGTACAACTCATCGGTTTCGGCACTTTCAAAGTGGCAAAACGCGCTGCCCGCACTGGCCGCAACCCAAAGACTGGCGAAGCAATGAAGATCAAGGCATCGAAGACCGTGCGCTTCGTTCCTTCTTCCGCTCTCAAAGCATCCCTCTAAGCGCTTGCGCTTAACTGGAGTATTCTAATACTCTGGCGATCAAAACCTGTAGCAGAAATGCTATGGGTTTTTTTGTGCTCACTGAGCAGCCTGCAACAAGCCTGCTGCTTTATGCTGTGTCTCCTCCCATTCCCTTTCAGGATGAGAATCCGCGACAATACCAGCGCCCGTATGAAACTGCACTGAGTCTCCCGTGCGCCACGCGGTGCGAATGGCAATACTGAATTGGCTCTCCCCGTTAAATCCAAAATAACCTATAGCACCCGTATAGAGTCCACGCTGATGGGGCTCCAGTTCCTGAATAATTTCCAGCGCGCGTTTCTTTGGTGCACCACTGATGGAGCCTCCGGGGAAACAGGCAAGAAAAGCATCAAGTTGATCCACGTCCTGACGTAACGTTCCTTCCACCGTAGAGACCAGATGCTGCACTTGTGCATAGCGTTCTAGTTTTAATAACTCACTGACCTGCACACTGCCGAACTCACAGACCTGCCCCAAATCATTGCGCTCAAGATCAGTGATCATGATAAGCTCAGCGCGTTCCTTGGGGGAGCTCATCAGTTCATGAGCAAAGCGCGCATCCATATCCAAACTATCGCCACGAGGACGCGTGCCTTTAATAGGACGTGTCACGATATGCCTACCGCTGATGCGCAGGAAACATTCCGGTGAGGCACTAAAAACCTGTGTGCCGGCAAGGTTTAAATAGGCGCCATAAGGTGTGGGCGACACCTCACGCAATCGTTCATAAAATGTCCATGAATCAAGTCCACTCGGCCAGATTGCTTTCCATGGATAAGAAAGGTTCACTTGATAAATATCACCGGCTTCAATGTAGCACTGCGCCCGCCGCACAAGCTCACAGAAAGTTGCCTTATCCATCTGAGGCTCGAAGACGATCTCTCCAGCGCTCTGAACTCCCTCATGATTGCTGGCGGCCTTGGAGGCGTGCTTACTTGAAAAATCCAACCATCTCTGCGTGCCATGTCGATAGGCTAAACAGTCTTGATAACGACCGAAGACATATTGCCCATCAAATCCCACCCAACCGAAAAGACCGGCCCTCGGAACTCCATCATCCGTTAACTGCTTTTGCTGCTGGCATTTCAGCACCTCACGAAGTTCATCAGAGCTCTCAAAAATATTTCCCGTGAAAACTTCTTCCGGTTCACTGGCAATCAGTGAAAAGGCATCCCCTTGCGCCGTCACACTGTCCATGAATGCCAGTCCATCGCGAGTTCGCAGAGCATAGGCAATCTCCACAGGCGAAGGAAAGTGAGCAGTAGAGTTAGCCTCAAGCGACATGAGGTCTCACAGTGTGATCATAAAAGTCGGACGCAAGAAGAATGCGCCCTACAACGAGTTGCCATTATCGCGCGAAGATCTGGCCCAGATTTTCCAATGAAGAAACCAGACCGATACCATCCCATGTTCGACCCTGTGGCGCGATGAGCTCTCCACTGGTAAGCATAATAACACCGCCACCCTTAAGCTCAATACGAGTCTGCATAACACCCTTGCCATAGGTCTTGCCGCCCTGACTTGCGGCATGGGTGGTCGGGCTGTTCACGAGCGCCGCGATCACCATCTCTGCCGCGCTCGCGGTGCCTTCATCTTGCAGAAGGATGATCGCCGCGCTGTTAATCTCCCGAGGCTTGCTGGCCGTATTTATTTCATCAGAACGACCTCTCATGCGTACCGTTACAATCGGTTCGCCAGCATCCAAAAACATACCCGCAAACTTAATGGCGGCATCGAGGTCGCCACCAGGACAACCGCGCAAATCAAGCGTCAACGTGCTGCCTGGAGTGATCGACTTCATCGCCTCGCGAATCTCGACGAGAAGTTCATTGCTGAATTTGCGCACCCGAAGCACATACCCGGAAACTTTCTTTTGCACTAACACCGTGGGCGTTGTCAGCGCCTCCCGTTTAATTTTCACCGTCTGGACTCGTCCGAATCCATGTTCCACGCGAATACTAACCTCTGTGCCCGGCGCTCCTCTGATCAGAGACGCCACATATTCAAGTGGCTTTTTCTCCAACGATTTTCCATCAACGCTCACTAACTTGTCACCATTTTTAATACCCGCAGCTTCTGCCGGCGAGCCAGGCATAGGATAGCAGTAAATGGATTCTTTTTTTTCATTAATGGACATACCGATGCCACTACCGGTGGCCTTATTCATCAATTGCACCAGCGCAACATCATCAGAACGAATGTAGCGAGTGTAGGGGTCGTGTTGCTTGCAGTACGCTTGAAGAGAGCGCTCCGCCAAATCACGCAATGAAAGTCTTTCTCCAGGAACCGCGGCCATCGTCTGAAGTGCTTGATGAAAGGCGGCCTCAGCTTCGGCATCTGACATGGCTGACAGATCGCGCACGGTGGCTTTGGTGCTCTCTCCCAGTTCTACACTCAAGCTTTGCAACGCCTTGTGATAAATGACCGCTTTAGCTTCCGTGCGATATGCATCTGTATGAAGTTTATCAACCGCCTCGCGAATCAATTCAGTCACCACATTGGCATCTTCACTTGTAGCCTGAGCGACAAGCAAAGGGGAAGCCACCCAAACAATGAGTCCGGCGACGAGAAAAGTAATGTTTTTCATGGGCACGATTAACCATCCTTACTCAAGGATATCGCACCACGCAACAATGGAGCCGTACTATTGCTGCGCCTTATTTAAATCCGCTTGTCTCCGAGCTTTCTCATCCTCCAAAGCGCTGGAACGCCCTCGTTGATAAGAATTCTCACGATCAAGATGCTGCAAATGCTGCTCCCTTTCGTCAATGCGTTGATTAGCTTTCCCTTGAGACCAACCAAACAAGCCGCCCTGAGTTGGGTCACCTGTAGTCTCACAGGAGGTCAGGAGGGAAATAGCGCCAAGGGTGAGGATAAGAGGAATGCGAGACATAGATTTTAATACGTTGATTGCAGTATTTTTGTCAGCGGACCTAAGCTTGTGACTTTGTCTTCGGCTTAGACGTCAATTTGATTACTCAAATCCGCAAGGCGTTGCTGATTCTGTTTCAAGGTAGACTGAGAACTCTTCAAAGAACTCACGCGATTGGTTAAAGTGGCGTTTCCAGTTTCTGAGACCACTCCGCTCTGTTCCTTAATTTCAAGATTCACTTCGCCAAGTTGCTTGTTGGATTCCTGCTTCATCGTCGCAATGGATTGCTTAATGTTGCGAAGTTCCGTCTTATTTCCGCTAGCCTTTGCCGCAGCAATTTTGCCTTCAAGTGTTTTAATGCGGCTGCTCAGGTTGCGATTGTAAGCGACCGTTTGAGCGTTTACTTTTTCTGCACTGGATATACAAGCGTCAAGCCACGCTTCTTTGGAAGCATACCCTGCCTTTTTCTTTGCCACATGATTGCCTACCGCAAGTCCGGTCAAACCACCAGCGACAGCTCCAATCGCGGCTCCCTCCCAGGCTCGACCACTTTGATTGCCAATAATAGCACCGAGACCAGCGCCAATCGCTGTTCCGGCCAAGGCACCTTCCGTGCGAGTCCGAGTGCCATCATCTTTAATGTTGGTACAACCGGAAAACATGGTCACGAGAGTGATAGAGGCGACGAGCTTGATGTGTGAAGTCTTCATGGGGAAGGATGGGAGTTTGATTTCTACTAAAATGAATGCGCAATAATCTACGCAATACCCAGTGGTTAAAGCAAACTTATTCCTCGAATTACTAGTAAAAGTAATCTCTTGCCCCTTATTCCTCATCTCTTATCCCTTATTTGCTCCATGCCAAGCATCTCGCCTGTTTCTCATCTTTTTCGTTTGTTGACACACTACCCATGGCGAGTGGTGGCAGGCATCAGCATGGCGATTGCCGGCACCTTGCTGGGGTTCGTGTTCCCAGGGCTAGCCCAGTGGTTTCTCGATGACATCATTCCCAAGCGTAATACGGAGCAAATTCTCTCAGTGTCTTTGATGGCGCTCGGCGCCATGGCCTTGCGTCAGTTCTTCTACAGCATGCGCACGCTGGCAAACAACGCTTTCGAGCTGCGCATGACCTACGACCTGCGCAGCCGCCTGCACAGCAAGATCCAGCATCTTCCCCTCAAATGGTTTGACCGTCAA
>VFKY01000301.1 GCA_009885275.1 Verrucomicrobiota bacterium
GCCAGCGGCCTCAAAGGGCACATCCATCACTCTGCCTGTAAATGGTGTTACGCTAAAATCCCCTTGGATGAACTTTGCAGCGCTGGGAAAGAAATGGGACTAACCTCCATCGATCTCGTTGATCCTGCAGACTTCCCCACACTGAAAACCCATGGGCTCACCACCGCCATGGTCAGCTTTCCTACCATTGCAGGCCCCAATGGAGAAAAGATTGGCAGCATTCCCCATGGCTTCAACCGACTTGAAAATCACGACCTTCTGGTTCAAGCCTATGAACCTCTAATCAAGGCTTCCGCTGAATTTGGCGCTAAGTCTGTGATCTGCTTTTCGGGAAATCGTGCCGGCATGGACCCAGAAACAGGCATGAAGAATTGCACAATCGGATTAAAGAAGCTGCTTCCTCTTGCCGAAAAACACGGCATCACACTCGTCATGGAACTGCTCAACAGTCGTGTCAATCACGCTGATTATATGTGCGACACGAGTGCGTGGGGAGTGGAGCTATGCAAGCTCACTGGATCTGCCAACTTTAAACTCCTCTTCGACATCTATCACATGCAAATCATGGAGGGTGATATCATCGCTACCATTAAGCGGGACAATGCCTACTTCGCCCATTACCACACTGGCGGCGTACCTGGCCGTCATGAGATTGATGATACCCAAGAGCTCAACTATCCTGCGATCATGCAAGCGATTGTCGCCACCGGCTATCAAGGATGGGTTGCCCAGGAGTTTATCCCTGCGAAATCTGACAAACTCGCTTCACTCAAACAAGCCGTCGGCATCTGCGATGTTTAAAGTCACGCCAGACAAGTGAAGAGCAGGCCAACCCAGGCTCCCACACGATGCATTACTCTATTCTTCACGGTTTCGATTTTAGATCGTTGGTCATCAAGACTGACAAGTAAAATCTCCGCCATGGTCACGCGTTCGGCCTTTCTCAAGCCCCTGATGTTTTCTAACAACATAAAAATCAATTCACGTTCGCGGTTTTTTTCATCTGGGATGTCTTCAAGGACATCGTGAATTGCAAGCTCAAGAGTTTTGAAATCATTGCCTGACTCAAGGGCGATGAGAAATCTGGCGGGAGCAACTTCGACAAGATGAATAAAGGGGATTTTACGTAGCGCTTCACATGGCCCAATGACAATCAACCCGGTCTTTGACGCCATTTTTACAATCTCAACTAAAGGTGGAGATGATTTCCCCTCTGACATCATCCCTTGCGTAAGTTTCACTATGGCCTGACCACGATCGGGATCAATCTGACGCAACCCCTCCAATGTACTCTCCGGAAGCGTGACCGTGATGGGACGACTGGGCTCTTCAAATTTTGGGGGTCTTCCTCCGCTGTTTTTTTTATCCATAAGTAGACTGTTTTTCATGGGCTGAGTTTTTTATTGCGTAGTTCAGCCAGAAGCATTTCCAAAAAAACTATAACTAGATATTGGCGACTCCCTCGGAAGTGAAAACTGCTGAGTTAAAGCCCATTGTCAATGATGCTCTTCCGAAGTAAAGGGTTGCACTACGAGGGTTCAATTCTTTGCTGAAAGTTACCGGCTGCATGGCTTTTCTCAACACGCACAACCTCACGGAGCTCTGTCGTACCTTGATGAATCTCAATGAGTTTGCCTATATTGATTGAATAATCTGCTCACCACTATCTCAGTCTCGTCCAACAACCGCTATTA
>VFKY01000223.1 GCA_009885275.1 Verrucomicrobiota bacterium
AGAGCCGCGCCGATCAGTGCCACCAATCCCGCTTCTGCAAAAATAACTCCTCGCACATTTCTATTGCTCCAGCCCAATGCAAGAAGGACACCGATTTGTGGGGCGCGTTTTTCGATGGTAAATAGAAACAGCAACGCAGAAAATACCAAGGCGGCCCCAATCAGAAAAAAACTCAGGCCGACAAACAATCCCCCAAAATCCACACTCCCCTTTGCCGCAGCAATGGCTTCGGCTTTGAAATCGCGCGGCACAAGTCCGATATCAATAAGCTTCAGCCCCTGTATCAACTCACTGCGCAACGCAGTTTCGTCCTGTCCGCTATCAGGAAATCGAATCCCGGTGAGCTTGCCAAAACGATTGCCCCAAAGCTTTTGCCCAGTCGCCATGCTGATAAAGGCTTTAGGTGTGCCATTATATTCTTTCCAATAAGCTTCATCCTTGTCGCGAATAGCATCAAGTTTCATCGGAAATCCCGGTTCCCAATCGCGACAATTTTTGGCATCAGAAACACCGGGAAAATTAGGGGTCCACTGGCGATTCAAATCCGCGTTATCCATGGGGATGATTCCGCTCACAGTGAAGCTCGCGGTTTTCTCTGTCATCTCCCTGCCGACACCAACCACAAAGTAGCGCATGTCGAGTTTGTCGCCGATCTTTAGCTGATGATCATCCGCAAGCCACTGAGAGATCACCATGGAGTCGTCTGCCGCTTGAGCCTTAAACCTTGAATCTTGAACCTCCCTCGGAAGCGCTGTCACCATGGAGTTAGGCGTGCGCGCCTTGGGCGAACTAAAGCCGTTGACGAGATAGGTGAGAACCCCATAGCTCTGCGGCACTGCTTTGAGAATTTTTTCACTCAATGCATCGTCGATGAAAATACGATCCGTGCTTAACTCCCACTCTGAGGAAGTGCCTTTGACCCGCTGGAGCTTGAGATCGAAGTCTTCCAGCTTACGCTTCTGTTCAAGCGACTCAGACAGATCAATCATTTTCGATGCCAACATTCCATTGATCTTCCCTGCTTTATCCAATGACGATTGCAGGTCTGCCAGTGGTAGAAAGACCGTATCGCTTCCCGCTTGTGAAGCCGTTAGCTGAAATGCCCCGAAGTTTTCGGCCGTCACAATCGAAGTAACCAGGCGACGCAAGGTGACCTCTTGATTCGTACTGCCAGAGAGCGGCGCATCCCGCGAGATGGCACTTGGCTTCTCCAATCGGATGATAATGGTATCCCCTACTTTGACATTGAGTTTACGAGCCACCGAGTCATTGAGAATAACAGTATCAGAAGATGATAGTAGGCTGCGCTTTTTGGCGGAACCGAATGCCATGACACAAGAGAGGTCGTCAGATTTATTCGCGGGACTTAGCTTCCAAAATGACTCGTTCACTCCCATGACCTGGACGGCATTGGCTCTGACTTGTCCCGAAGCGGCACTGACTGATCCTTGCAAAAGTATGATGGGCGAAGCTTCTCCATCACGCGCAAGACTTTCCGTGAACCAACGATCACCACCAAGAAGCCCATTTTTGATATGACCAAGGCGTTGCTCTGCCGCTCTCCGCAGACTACTGCGCACGGAATCGCCAACCACAAGTGAACCACTCAAAATAGCAGATGCCAAAAACGCACCGAATAATAGCCCTAGATTACTTTTCCAGTAAAAAAGGAAGCTACTGCAAATCAGTCTAAATTTACTCATTTTGAGAAACTCTATTCTGAGATTAAGCTTCCTTGGTGCAATCGATACTGACGATTCATCTTTGCGGCCTGAGAGAGTTGGTGGGTCACCAGCACTAAGGAAATATCAAATTTCTCCACAAGGCTAATGAGTAGGCTCGTTAAATTATTAGAATTAGCCTCATCGAGCGCACCCGTTGGCTCATCCGCTAAAATGATTTTAGGTTGATTAATCAATGCCCTAACCACAGCCACCCGTTGACGCTCACCACCGGAAAGTTGTGCTGGACGCCAGAGTGCTCGCGCTTCGAGATCTACGATTTTGAGCAGTTCCAATGCTCGATCCTTGGCGTCCTGAGCTTTGGGTTTTTCACTCAGCGCCAGCGTCGGCAAAAGCACGTTCTCCAAAACCGTGCACTGCGGCATGAGGTGATGAAGTTGAAAAATAAACCCGATTTTAGCACTCCGGAGAGCACTGAGTTCAGCGGCATTCGTGTAGTCAATTTTATGCCCATCAAAAAGCACCTCACCTTCATTGGGTTCATCAAGGGTACCAATAATGTTTAGTAATGTGCTTTTCCCACAACCAGAAGGTCCGACAATAGCGATGGATCGCCCCGCTTGAATGCTTAGATTAATATCCTGAAGCACAGGGACAGCATTACCGCTCTGAGGTTCGGAGTAAGCTTTTGAGACATGACGAAGTTCAACAAGAGGCATCATAAAAAGATATACGTATAAGGCTCGGCTTTAAACCTTATTCCAACGTTTTGCTTTAAATTCAAAGCGAGGCAATGACCCCTGTGGCGCTAGACGAACCGGGACACGCAACGCAAAGGTATCACGAAGCCTTGTTTGAATGCGCTCTATCACGTCTTCCGCCGCCCCGTCCACGAGTTCTACAATCAAGCTGAGCTCATCCATCTCCTGCACCTTGCGGAGCTCAATTTGAAACTCAGCGACTTCCGCGAAACGACTGACAATGTTCTCAACAGCACTGGGGTAAATATTCACCCCACGAATAACAGCCATATCATCGCACCGCCCTAGCACGCCTCCTTCAAGGTAGAGTCGAGCCTTATCAAGGTGCTTACAAACCCAGTCACCTGTGCGATAGCGCAGTAATGGACAGGCAGTTCTATTCAAGGTGGTTAATACCAGCTCACCTTCATCGCCATCCGCCACTTCATTCCCATTCTTATCGAGCACTTCTGCAAAATAGGCATCCTCCATCACACACAAACTGGCCGGATGATCAGCATCCTCATAACTCAC
>VFKY01000215.1 GCA_009885275.1 Verrucomicrobiota bacterium
GGCGGCACGTGATCCCAAGGCAACAATGATGGTCCTACCTTCGGATCATTTGATCAAAGATGTTGCCACATTTCAGCAGGCTTTGCAGACGGCTTGTGCGGCGGCGAGTGATCGAAGCGCGTTGGTCACAATTGGAATCAAACCCACTTGGCCTTGCCCGAGCTATGGTTATATCGAGCGTGGTGTTTGTATTGATGAAGCCTCGAAAAATAGGCCGCCAATTTATGAAGTGATAAGATTCCGGGAGAAACCCAGTGCCGACCTTGCGGAAAGTTTTCTGGCGCAAGGCAATTTCACTTGGAATGCCGGCATGTTCTTCTGGACGGTGCCGACGGTGCGGGAAAATCTCTCGAAACATTGTCCTGAGTTGTCAGCATTTGTGGATGAGTTACAAGACTCTCCGGACTTTGATGCAACGTTGAAAGAGAAATTCTCCAGTCTTCCCAAGCTCTCGATTGATTATGCGTTGATGGAGAAGGCGCCATGTGTACTGAATGTAGAGGCGACTTTTGACTGGGATGATGTGGGCAACTGGACATCTGTCGGCGCTTATCTACCGAAAGACACAGAGGGTAATCAACACAACTGCGCCATCAGTAAACTAGAGTCGACTAACAATCTCGTCTTCGCACAAAGTCCGCATCATGTCGCACTTCTCGGAGTGCATGATCTTATCGTGGTGACCACTGGTGATGCTGTTCTTATTGCTCATCGTAGTCAGGCGGAAAGCCTTAAGAAGCTTGTGGATGATCTCCCGTCAGCCTTGCGATAGACGTGATAAAATGAAAATGACTCGTATTCTCGGCATTGATCATGGCACGGTGCGCATCGGTCTCGCTCTCAGCGATGAATTGGGTATGTTTGCTCACCCCTTAAAAACGCTGGATACGAGCACCTCGGTGGAGCAGGAAATTGCCGACCTTGTAACTCAAAAACGCATTCATGAAGTGGTCATTGGCTTACCCTTGAGGATGGATGGTCAACGGGGTGAAGCTAGCAAGCGAGTAGAAGTTTTTGCCGACAGACTCCGCAAGGTCTTGCCCCATGAAGTTCGAATCGAGATGGTGGATGAACGTCTTACCAGTGTTGCCGCGGAACGCAGCCTTGGCCTTGAGGGGAAAATGAAATCACTTGAGCAAAAAAAGTTGGTGGATCAAATCGCTGCGGTGGCTATTCTGCAAGATTATCTCAATACCAAACAAGGTGCAGAAGCTTGGTTGTTGCCTGAAGAATAAAAACCCTTGGGTGTGATGATGCGCAAACTAAAACTAACTCTGGCCTATGATGGTCGTCCGTGGAGTGGCTGGCAATCCCAGCATAATGGCGTGGCGGTGCAAGCGCAGTTAGAGAAAGCCCTGCTAAAAATCACCGGACAAGAGGTCATCGTGCGCGGCTCAGGACGCACAGATGCCGGCGTTCATGCTCGTGGACAGATCGCCCATGTCGAGGTGGAGAATCTGGATTGGCCCGGAGAAATATGGGTTCGCGCCATGAATGCAAATCTTCCCTTTAGTATTCGGGTTTTGCAGTGCGAAGAGGTTGCGCCCGAATTTCATGCGCGGTTTGATGCCACCGGGAAAATTTATGAATACCGCATCTGGCGCGGTCAGGTGATGTCTCCCTTTGAAGTGGGGTTGGCCTGGCATGTGTTTGGTGAATTGAACATGCCGCTTATCCGTGAGGGCGCGGCTTCCTTCTGTGGTACCCACAACTTTGCGCGGCTTTCGGCAAATCGTGGTGACATCACTGACATCGAGCGTCGCACCAATGCGGAAGGTCTTACTCGCACCGTGCATGGGATTGATGTTTTTGAAGAGGGTGAAGTGCTTCGGCTCGTATTTGAAGGGGATGGATTTCTCTATAAAATGGTGCGCATGATGGTCGGCAGCCTTGTTCATGCCGCCCGTGGAAGAGCGGACGCCCAATGGCTTCGAAGTCTTGTCGAGGAGCCTGATGGAGAAAAGAGCAATCACAGCGCACCCGCAGATGGCCTTTCCCTGATTCGAGTGCTGTATCCAGTACCGTAACTATTTTATATCTCTTCCTCTTTCTCCGAGGGTAGTAAAAGAGCAATGAAGGCGGCAGGGATGAAAAGAAATCCTGCATAGAGAAGCGCGTGACGAAAGTCGCCCACACTACTGAAGAGACCAAAAAACACAGTGCCGCCCGCAGCGACAATGCGCCCAAAGTTGTAACAGAACCCTGCGCCCGTGGTCCGGAGCATGGTCGGAAATAAGGGGGGGAGACACATCGTAAAAAGGCCGAACACACCCTGACAGACGCCAATAAGGGCGAACCACCAGAGGGTGGCTTGATAACTCCATTCCGAACTGAAGCAGAGAGTCATACTTGCCGCATAAGCTGCAAACATAAAAGCAATGACATTGCGGTAGCCAAACTTTTTCGCCAAGCCGCCACAAACAAAGTTTCCAATGACAGAACCAAACATCATCCAAAACAACGATTGCACGGCGACATTGTTTTTTACGGCATCTGTGGCAAGGGCGAACTCTGGCAAGGAGCGCACATGGCGCTGCTGCCAGAAGATGAATGCCCAATGTGCCGTCAGAGAAACGGCGCAGATGATCAACACTCGCCAAGTCACCCCACGAACCTTGGGGCCAAAAAGCGCCATGAGACCCGGTGGTTTGGCTTGACCCTTGGCAGCCTCCCATTCCTCAGTTTCAGGCACCGCTTTGCGAATCCACAAAGTGAGAAGTGCCGGGAGAATTCCCACGAGAAAGATGAGGCGATTACTCTCGTCTTCTTTAAGCAGAAAGCCTGCAAAACAGGCCAGCATGACACCGACGTTGACGGCCGTCTGTAGAATCGCCGCCATCCAGGGGCGCCAACTTTTGGGCCATGTTTCCACTAGCAAGGATGCGCCCACGGCCCATTCTCCGCCGATCCCAAGTGCGGCAAGAAAACGACAGAGCATGAGCTGCCACCATGTTTGAGCAAACGCAGAAAGACCTGTGAAGCAGGCATAGGTTAGAATGGTAAAAAGCAGCGCCTTACGTCGGCCAAGCACATCTCCGATACGACCAAAGAAGGCTCCACCGAAAGCCCAGCCCACAAGGAATGCCGCCTGAATAATGGACGACTTAGCGCTGACATTAGGGTCGCTAGTGGTGGTAAGTAAAAGGGAAGCCACGAAGGGCGTCGCCACCAAAGTGTAAAGATGCATGTCAAGCCCGTCGAACATCCATCCCAACCATGCTGCAAATCCAGAGCGGACTTGTTGTTTGGAAAGATCACGAATACGGGTTACTTCTTGGGACATGGATGGAGAGTCTGGAGGGAACAATCAGGTGTGGCAAGAGTGGAGAATAATTTTTCTAAAGCTTCGGTAATGCTTCCGGAGCGAAGGCCCAGGCTCCGACTCGTTCACTCTTGGCCATTGCCAAGGCTTTCCCGAGCATTGCTTTATAGCGATCTAACGGTGGCAAGATGTCTGGCAAGAGTTTGGTCTGAAGGCCTAAAGGCATCGCAAACCCACGGCGCACCAGCATTTCACCGAGATCGAATTGTTTTCCCGGCTCGGCTTCCACTGTGATAAAGGCATAGTAGCGTTCTGTATCAGGCACTTTACCCCATTTGGTATAGAGCTTGAAGGGATGATCGCGCAGCAATTGTGAGACCCATGTCCGCGCTTCATTGCCTGAATCCATCACGCGCTCAACCGGCGCTTTATGAAAATAATTAGATTGTTCATGGAGACGGCTCGGACGAATCCATGATGTCTCTGCCGCATCCACAAAATAAAGTACAAATACATCCTCTTTGGATCCGCTGCGAATGCGCAAGGTATCAGCTTCGTTGGCGCGACTGACAATAAGAGAGGGGCGTGGCAAAACCCACCAGTCTCCTTGTTTATAGTCGCGCGTTTCTTGCACCGCTTCATCCACTGGAATGGCAACTGGAACGGCGCGAGGCACTTCTATCTCAGCAATGGGTGCAACGATAGTTGTTTCAGATGGCAATCGATAGCGCGCCTTCATTAACATCCCAACAAGCAAAACAAAAAAAAGCACAACGACAGCTAGGATGTAGTTGTTGATGGAGACACGGGGCTTCATGAGAAACCACTATGGAGGTTCAAGGTTCAAGGTTCAAGGTTCAAGGTTAGGCGGGGATGATGTCCTCTCTTGAACCTGAAACCTTCATCCTTGAACCTATCGGTTCATTTCTCCCACCCGACAGGCTGTGTCCAAGCCTGTTCGGTCTGTCCTTCCCAAGCGGGATTCTTGGGCGTCTTTGATGAGATGACCGTGGCTCGTACAAACAGTTCGTCGCCGGTGAGTTGATACTCGGGGGTAAGGCTGTCGGATTTCGCCAATACCTTGCCGACATCGTCGGAGTAAGCGAGACGGATCGGGTTCGTGTCTTTCGGATCGGCGGGAACCTCTTTCACGGCGCGGTCATAGTCGCGCCGAGTTCCGTGGAATTCCGTGACATAGGTGACACCCGGCTCGGGTTTGATTTTGAGAACGAGCTTTTTGGTCGTCTTGTCAAAGGTTACGTTTTCCAAGGTCACGCCGGTGGAGCAGTAATAGTCACCACGCTGCATGGCAGTTATCAAGGTGTCGGCGTCAAGCTTGCCAGCGCGAACCATGACCCAACCGTGCCCCGGGGTGGAATCGCCGCCGTGATAATGATGCGAGTCGTCACTGGCAATGCCGTAGAGGGCTGGCGCCTTTAGTTCAGCAAGCCGGATTGTGTTCGCCACATCCCAAATCTTCTCGCTTTTGGAAGTCGCCCGAAGTGAGTCGCCTTCGATATTCGTCTTGGGATGTCCGTTGAACACCTCAAAGTATCGATCTTCGATCACATGAGCAAGATCCTCTGCCGTGAGCGCCCACTGGAAGTTCGGGTGATTGACGTGTGCGAGCATGGGCTTGCCGGTTTTCAGTGCTTGTTCGGCGACCATTTGCAAATTTTGCCTCATCACATCACGGATGGAGGCGAGGTCTTTGATGGGAGCGATGGGCTGGCTCAGATTGATCGCATTGATGTGGACCGGGATCTTGCCGATGCCGGTGCTGATTTCCTCCGCCTCTAACAGCAGGAATGCCCCGGGTTTTTCAACCTTCTTCCGATAC
>VFKY01000217.1 GCA_009885275.1 Verrucomicrobiota bacterium
ACGCGCTGCGGCTGGCATCGCTAAAGCGATGCGATTTTTCTGATCGACGTTCGAGGGGTGTCGCTTCGCTCAACCCCTCGCTACAGGCTGGCATCGCTCCGCGATGGGGTGGCAGGCTTCTGCGCAGACGGGCAGCTCAAGCGCGGCTGAGCATGAGTTCTTAACAGGTAAATGGTAGCAGATTCGAAAATATCGAATCTCGGAAGGCGAGAGTGAGGGGCCTCACTCCTTCTTCTGCCTGCTTCCCAACCCGAGGGTGAAGATAATGGATGCTGTGATTAGCATGGAGCCACTGAGGATCCAGAGGCTGATATCGTAGCTGCCGGTCTTGTGATGCAAAAAGCCAAGCACCTTGGGCCCAACATAGCCGCCGAGGTTTCCAAAAGAATTGATCAACCCAATGCTGCCAGCCGCTGCCGCCTCTACGAGAAAAAGATTTGGCAGGGACCAAAAGGCGGGCATGTAACCCTTGAATCCGCCAAACGCCAATGCAAAACAGGCGAGTGTAAGCCAGAGATTACCGTTACTGAAGGGCAGCATAGCCAGCGCGGAGGAACCGATAACCAAGGGCACCACTGCGTGATAGCGTCGCTCTTTAAAGTGATCAGAACTCCAGCCTGCGCCGAGCTGCGCTAGGAGTGCAGCTGTCGGCGGCAGGATGAGTAGCCATGTGAGATCGCTCATCCTAAGGTGATACCAATCGTTAATGATGGATGGCATGAAAAACTCGACGCCATAACTCGCCGTGACGGCACCGAAGTAGGCCAGTGTTAGTAACAGCACTTTCGGATGACTCAGGGCCTCAAACAGAGTCATGCGCTTACCTTTCGAGTGCAGTGCTTTTTCACGAGCCAATTCGTTTTCCAGAGCTTCGCGTTCTTCTGGAGTCAACCATTTCGCCTGTCCGGGCTTGTCGGTGAGCAGCCAGAGGATGGCGATGCCGAGGATGACCGCAGGAATCGCCCAAAGAATATAGACCCATTGCCAGCCTGCCAGACCAAGAATCTCTGGATGATAGATCGGAGTGCCTTCGATGACTTGTTGGGTACCGAGTTTCACCCATTGAGTGACGATATCAGCGGCACCGGTGCCTTTCGCTGGGACTACGATCATTCCATCGATTTCATGAGTACCGATTTTGAGCAGCATGCCGGAGACTTTAGGATTTACCATCTGTGCCACGGGAGTGGCGACGAGGAAATAGGAGAGCGCCTTGGCCCGATCTCGCACGGGAAACCAGTGAGTGAGGTAAACGATAACACCGGGAAAAAAGCCTGCTTCAGCGAGGCCGAGTAGGAAGCGTACGGAGTAAAATTGGGTTGGTGAGGTGACTAGAGCAGTGAGCGCCGCCATGAAGCCCCAACTCACCATGATGCGACTGATCCACTTTCGTGCACTCCAGCGTTCAACCATAAGCGTGCCGGGAATTTCGAGCAGCACGTAGCCGATAAAAAACATCCCCATTGCCGTGCCAAGCACGTCCTTGTTGATCCAAGGCAGATCGATCGGCATGGTCAGCGCTGCAATGGCGACATTATTTCGGTCCACATAGGCAATGAAGTAAGCGATGAACAGCACGGGCAGTAGTCTCCAGAATGCTTTGCTGCGGGCGCGGTCGAGGGCGCTCTTGGGGGAGGCGGGTGTTGGCATGGAAGTCATGAGATCAGACGAAGGGAATAAATGCAGGCGATGACGCAGAGTTGAAAAGCCTCGGTGTTTTTAGAGAATGTGGGTGAGAATGACAATGAGAAAATAGGTGATCCTTCACTTAAAGGAGATCAGTAAACGCTCACCGTAGGATTAATTTGCAGCGAATAAGGTATCCAAGGGATTTTACAGTGATAACTCACTGCTTTGTGGGAGCTCTGCGATAGAGTCGGAAGAGCTCCTTACCACTGTGAACATCGCGCCACACCTCCTCCCAGTCGCCCAGTGGCATCTTGACGGGCTTTTCCTGATTGAGAAACTCGCTTTGCACGAGGAGCCAATTGCAGTCGGTGTCTTTTTTCTTACGATCCAACTCCATACGCTCTGTTTTCACACCGGCATAGTAGTGAAGCATGGCGCGTTGCGGTTCGCCAACACTTCGGCTGGCAATGCCACCATGATCAGCGGGCAGGGCATTTTTCAGAGAGGCAAGGTGGGCATAAGACATGTTCGACTCCACCAACGGCAGCCAGAGTGTCATCACCAACAGGTAAATCATCGCCAGTCCAGACGTCCAGTTGACGATGGCGTAAGCGGGGACATTTGGCTTTTGTCGTAACATCCATGCCAACCATCCGGCACTACACAGTAGGGCAATAATAAGAGCACCGAGACTAAAATGCGGCATCATTTCCGGAAATCTTTTATGCAACTCTTGAAAAATAAAATCAGGGGAACCCTTAAGTTGGGCGAACCAGCCTATCCAAATAAGTCCAATGAGCGCCCCAAACAAAGCGAGGCAGATGCGACGTGCGTGAATTGCAAAACGTTCCGTGAGTTGAGACGCGCCCCAGGCTCCAAATAATGCTGCTGGAGCGAGCATGGGCA
The DNA here is from genome assembly GCA_009885275.1 of Verrucomicrobiota bacterium. Taxonomy (GTDB): domain Bacteria; phylum Verrucomicrobiota; class Verrucomicrobiia; order Verrucomicrobiales; family Verrucomicrobiaceae; genus Verrucomicrobium. The sequence continues at coordinate 2,536 of VFKY01000217.1, forward strand.
TGGAGTAAAGAGAGCGACCATTGCGAGCGGAGGTCAGCACGGTGAGGATAATTAGCAGGCAGAGCAGGGAGAGTTGCACGCCGGGTTGACGTATCGTCACACGTCTGTTTTTCCATGTGGCCAAAAGAAGGAGAGGCAGGGCGGGAACGGTGAACCAAAGCGCTTCGACAAAAAAGTTGTAACGGTTGTTGTCCAGTCCGAGAGGATTGGCCCGCCCTAAATGTTGCGGCCCAATAAAACGACCAAGATTGTTATCAAGGAACCACTGCTTGAAGAGTTCCGCATCGCGGTTGTAAAGGTTGAGAGGCCACCAGATCAACCACGGCAGAATGGCGATTGCGGCGACGAATAAGCTGATGAAATAAGCTCCTGTCCGCCAGTTGCGGAAGAAGATGGGAAGCAACAGCATGGTTATGCCAAGCAGGCCGGGACCAAGCAGTCCTTTGGTCATGAAAGTAATACCGAGACCGGTCCCGGTCCAGATACCTGCGATCCAGGGATTCTCGTTGGCACTGGCCAGTCCATAGAGAGTTACCGCGAAACCTGCCACCAGCGCCACATCGGTGATCATGAGATGTGTGTTGTGAAATTGCCCGATGCAGCCCATAAAAATCAGGGGAGCCAGCCAGCCACTTTCTTCGCCATAGAGCGATCGCGATGCGAGTCCAAGAAAGAGCAGGGTGATACCGAGAAAGACGACATTCGCCATGCGAGCCGAGCTGGCAAAATCCAACACAGGCGACAGTGCTTTGGCAAATCCAGCAGCCGTGACGAAGAACAATGGAGGCTTCTGCATGAAGGGTTCACCACCAAGTGTCGGCACCACATAATCGCCGGTTTCCACCATGTGTAGGACAAGTCCAAACGTGTAAGCCTCATCGGCCTTCCAGGGTGTCCGCACCAGCAATCCTGGAAGCATCCAGACGGCGATGAGGCATGTGAGGATAAGTGCGTAGTTGGGCTTGGTGGCAGTCATCGGGTATAGTCAGGTCTGTTAACCCCTTCTAAGAGGACTCGGCAAGCCGGAATGTGGGTAAGAAACTAGTACGCAGTTCCATCAATGATTGTCCCGAGGCAGTAACTCACCGACGTTACGATAGCACGTTGCGAAATCGAGACACATGCCGGTGCTGAGTTGGCCGGTGCATTTGCGATGAATCTCCTGCCATGGAGTCTGGTTTTCCATGACGGGAGGAACCCATGCTGCGCGTCGTATGGCGAGTTCCTCATTCGACAAAAGCACATCACAACGGCAGGTGTTTAAATCAATGACGATGCGGTCGCCGGTTTGCAGGAGGGCGAGTCCACCGCCTACGGCGGATTCAGGAGAGGCATTGAGCACACTGGGACTGGCACTGGTACCGCTCTGGCGTCCATCGCCAATGCAGGGCAACTCGGTGACACCTTGTTTCACGAGGTAGTCCGGTGGAGTCATGTTCACAACCTCGGGAGCGCCGGGATAGCCGATACTTCCGCTGCCGCGAATGACCATGAAACAGTCGGCATCCATCTCTAGTGCGGGATCGTTGACGCGAGCGTGGTAGTCTTCCGTCCCTTCAAAAACGATGGCGCGTCCTTCAAAGCGATTCTCACTTCCGGGCTGGGAGAGGTAACGGCTTTTGAACTCAGCATTGACGACGCTGGTCTTGATCAGAGCGCTGTCAAAGAGGTTACCACTGAGCACGAGGAACCCTGCCTTTTCGCGCATCGGTTGTGTATAGGGGTAAATAACATCTGCATTGGAGGCATTCACGGTAGCGCAATTATCGCCCATCGTTTTTCCATTCACTGTCATACACTCAGGGTGGATGCGTCCGGCACGGAGTAGTTCTCCAATGACGGCCGGCACGCCTCCGGCACGATGGAAGGCTTCTCCAAGCCATTTTCCCGCAGGCATGAGATTCACAAGCAGTGGCACATCATAACCGACGGTCTGCCAATCTTTGATTTCCAAATCCACCCCGAGGTGTCGCGCGACGGCGATGAGGTGGGGCGGACAATTGGTGCTGCCGCCAATCGCTGAGTTTACGACGATGGCATTCTCGAAAGCCTGACGTGTCATCACTTGTGAGGGAGTCAGTTTTTCCCGAACCATTTCGACAATGCGGAAGCCGGTGTGATAGGCGATTTGTCCGCGTTCTCGATAAGCTGCAGGAATGGCCGCGCTGCCGGGTAGGGTCATGCCGAGGGCTTCGGCAAGAGAGTTCATCGAGAGGGCCGTGCCCATGGTGTTGCAGTGACCGATACTGGGCACCGAGGCGCAGGAACGATCCATGAACTCCTCGTAATCGATTTTGCCAGCGGCATAAAGTTTTCTCGATTCCCAGACAATCGTGCCGCTGCCTGCGAGTTGTCCCTTATGCCAACCATCCAGCATAGGACCTGAGTTGAGCATGATGCTTGGAAGATTCATGGTCGCAGATGCCATGAGCGCCGCGGGAGTCGTTTTATCGCAACCAGTGGTGAATACCACGCCATCAAACGGATAGCCGTGAATGACTTCCACCATGCCGAGATAGGCTAGATTTCGATCCAGCGCTGCCGTGGGGCGGCGCAAGGTTTCCTGAATCGGATGCACGGGAAAAACAAAAGGAAGCCCCCCGGCATCGCGCACTCCGGCTTTGACGCGTTCAACGTTTTCAATGTGCGAGCGATTGCACGGTGAGATGTCACTGCCCGTCTGGGAAATGCCGATGACGGGGCGACCGCTTTGCAGTTCTTTTCGCGTCAAACCATAGTTCACGAGCCGCTCTATATAAAGAGCGGTCATGCCGGGGTTCTCAGGATTGTTCAGCCATTCTTCGCTGCGAAGACGTTGCGGATTGCGTTGGGGGAGACCGTTGGACATGAGGTATCAACGCAAATGATGGGCATTCATGCAAGCACGGGATTTATGAAGTCCGAAGTCCGAAGTCCGAAGTTTCGAGTTTCGAGTTTCGGATTTTTCAACTAATCCAGTTTCTTCACACGGATGTTTCGATAGCGAACAAACTCTTTCGTGTGATCGCCACCGCCGTGGACTTGCAAGGCGATATGATTTTTCACGGGAAGGCGGGCTTCTGTCTCGGTCCATTCCATGATTTTTACGCCGTTGATCCAGGTGGTGATGGTTGGCTTGTCACCGCCGGTGATGCGGGCACGGACTTCGTTCCAATCTTTTTTCCAGAAGGTCTTCCAGGCATCCACTGTCAGACTCAAGGGGACAGGTGCGCGTTCCGGTTGAAGCACGATATTGAACTGGGTGTCGGTGAAGCTGTAACTGCGAAAATGCGGTTTACCGCCCAAGCCTTCGCCATAGATGCCCATGACATTACCATCCTTGTGGAAATCGATCATCGCTTGATAGCATTTACCTTCTGGTGTGCTACGAAGAAAGAGACCGCTGTCAGGTCCGAAGTCATTGCCCATTTCCATCACGATTTCGAAGGAACCATAAAGTTCATCCGTCATAATGAGACCGCCATTGCCGGGAATGTCTTGTGAACCGGTGATGGCTCCATCGACCACGGTCCATGCTCCACCGGTCTTGTTACCACTGGTCCGACTGTGTCCAGACTTGGCGCTAACGTGCCATCCGGTAAGAGTTTTTCCGTCGAAGATGGAAGTGAATCCTTCGTCACTGGGTTTGTCTTGTGCTTGGGAGCTAAGCGCAACAGAGAGGGATAATAGAAGTGAATAAATCAGTTTTTTCATAGTGGATGCTTAGGGTTTAGTGGGTGATTATTTTGCTTGGTCACGCTTGGCGCGAATGATGGGCGCAAGGAATTTTGCGGTCTCATCGGCGATGACATTGTAGCCAGCGAGATTTGGATGACGGTCGCCATACCAGCCGGGGAGATAACCGAAGATTCCGTCGAGGTGATTGTCGAGCACGATGATTTTGGGATCGGGTTCAGGTTGAACATACGGCGTAGCGAAGGGTTTGAGATTGTCGGGTACTTTGGAAAGAGGGAAGCGGCGATAGTTTAGCATGTTGGGGCCGTTTTTAAGTTCGGCTTCGTAACGCGGATAGATGTCGAAGAGGGTGAGTTTTTCTTCGGCGGCCACCTGACGAACGAGGTTGTTGATCTTCTTGCACATTTCTTCATTGGCCCAGGGAATTACGGTCATGGGAATCAGCATGGCCGCAGGATGATCTTTCCTTAGTAGTGCTAGCAGTTCATGAAAGTCCTTTGGAAAATTGGTCTCAAAGTTTTCACGTTTGGAATTGTCGTTCAATCCGTAGCGGATAAAAATGTAGTCAAGGTCTGGAAGCTTCGAAGCCGCTTTATCATAGCGGCCGGAATCGATTAAGCGTCGGATATATTCACCACTGAGGCCGAGATTGATTACGTCCGTTGCTGGTAAGTCTTTTTCAGATGCGAGCAGTATGCGGACGACATCTTCAAATTGTGGTTCTTTCGGTGCCATTTTCTTAGGTATACCCGCTTCGGTACTGCTGTCACCGAGCAAGAGAATTTGCAGGCGTTTTTTACCGGCAGTGGCTTTGGTGAAAGTGAAAGATTGACCACCAATGAGTTGATCGGAAGTGATGGTGGGGCAGATGAGACTCTCAATGTGCTTAATGAAGATGTCAGTGCCTTGAATATGACTGACAAAAGGCCAACGTTGCGGATTATACATCGTATCGGTCAGGTCACGCATAAGGACGACGTGCTTGCCGTTTTTTGCCATCTGTCGGAGACCGAAGGGGCGACCAGAGACACACATGTTTAAATGGACGCCCATGAGGATGACGTTCTGGATGCCGCGAGCTTCCAGAAGATTCCATATCTCGACTCCAGAATCGCTGATGGCGTCTTTATCCTGATCAATACGCAAGATGTCGATTTGTTTTGTCCAAGGGGCTTTAGGATTTAAGCCTTTGGCTTCAAGCTCCTTTGCCCATGCGGCATGTTCGACGAGATCATCGTCTTCACCGCCGTCGGTTTGATCGAGAGGATAGACGGCTTGTTCTTCCGCAGGAATCTTTTTGCACCATTCAGAAATCTTGTCAGGCAAGCGGACAGATTGTGGAGCAGACTTGGCGCGCTCACGTGCTTTTGTGCCTTCGTAGGGCTTCATGCAATCGCTCGGAGCATGGATGATAAGCACGCCCTCGCTGCGGGCTTTTTCGAGCACCTCATTCATGCGCGGAGCCATTTCACCTTCGCGAGTCACAGCGTTCTTGCAGTGATGCAGATCCCACATGTCGCAGACGATGATCGCAGTGTGTTGCGGCATCCATTGCTCGCTCACGGATTGCTTTGTGCCAGTGGCGTTGCGGCTTTGCAGCGTGAGTGACAGCGGCTGCTCTACCGAATAGCAGGAAAGCGTTAGAGCGAGGAGAAGGACGAGTGCTTTCACGGTTGAAATGGTAAGTTGAGTGGGTGTATCTCAAGTGGTCCGCACAGTCCTCTGTGCGGTGAGCGAGTTTCCCCTGAGTCCGCACACGGACTGTGCGGACCGCCTTGTGTTAGCTACTAAGGTTTTGCGGTGGCCATCGGTGGTTTTGGCTTGGTGGTCATCTCAAAGTCATCACTGCGGAA
>VFKY01000129.1 GCA_009885275.1 Verrucomicrobiota bacterium
GTGAAGCGTTTCAGCAAGACGTCGCCTGATACCAAACCGGATAAGCCAGTCAGGTAGTAAGTCTTTTTCGAGGAGGGTATCGATTAGGCTCATGATGAATTTTTTGTAAACCAAGGGATGAAAGCAGAAGTGGTCCTCTGATATTCAAGATAGGCAGCACCCTTGCTTTCAATCGCGCATTTTTCGGTAAGAGGAATGCCCGTAACGCGCACTAGAAAGTGAAGGAGTAGGAGGGGCGCATAGATGGTGGTCCATCCCCATGGTGAATCACAGGCATAGAGCCAAAATCCCCACCAAATTACAGATTCAAAAAAGTAGTTGGGATGTCGGGAGTAGCGCCATAACCCGACACAACACACTTTCCCTTTGTTTAACGGTTTTGATTTAAATCGCTGCATTTGAGCATCCGCAATTGTTTCACCGACGATGCCAATGAACCAGACCGTGATGCCTGATATTTCAATGATGGAAAACTGTGGGTTTGGATTTAGTAAAACCAGTAGAAATGGAATGGATAGCAAGACGATGAGTAGAGCCTGCGCTTGAAAAAATAGAAAGAATCGACTGCCAAGATTCTGGCGCCACTCTTGACGCAAAACTTGGTAGCGTACGTCTTCATGAGGATGATGCTTTTTAATGCGAATGAAAAGATAAGTGCCGAGACGCAAGCTCCAGGCAGTTGCCATGAGAATAGTCACGGCACTTCTTAGGGGGCTTCCTTGAATCATCCAAGCATAAACAGGGACAAGGAGAGTAAGGCTATAAGACCATGCGATGTCCACCAAGCTATAGTTATTAAGCTTGCGACTGAGCAACCATGTCAGCGTGAAAATCACAAATGCGGTGATTCCACCAACGCTGAGTATATGAAAAAAACTGTTCATGAGTTCAACGTCGTTTCAAAAGCAGTTCCTCCATACCTGCGGTTGTGGGCATACGAAAAAGAAGGATCAGCATATAGATTGCCATGGCGATATTACCCAGAAGAAGAATGGCAATGAGCCAGAGAACTCTACTTAGCATGGTGTGCTGCTTGTAACAGACCCAGCAGTAAAAGGTGAGGAATCCCCAATAAGTATCAAACAATGTCGCGATGAACCAAGGGTGAGTGGCAACCGATCGAGGCGTCTCCCACAGGGCGCATTCGATGCTTGCCCAGCTCGTAACGCAGAGCATGGAAATGAGCACGAAGCTAAAGAAAATGCGTAGTGTCCATATCATCTACCAAGTCTCCCTTAGGGTTGGATTGTTAGGCTTTGTGTAGCAAGCCTGCACGACACTGATGTTACGGGTCTGAAATGCAGCTTCACAGTATTGCAGGTAATAGTTCCACTTTCTAATGAAGCGATCATCGAAGCCAAGCGCCTTTACCTCATCCAGTTTGGCATTAAAGTTTTCGAACCAAATCTCTAGCGTTTTCGCATAAGAAGCCCCGAGATCCTCTAGTTCATGCATGAAGAGATTACTGGATCGGTTCATGGCTTCATTTGCTCTGCCAACACTCAATAAAAGTGAACCAGGAAAAATATGCTTTTGAATCCAATCAACGGTTCTGCGTAAGGTAGGGTGATGAGAATCTGAAGTCGTAATCATCTGAACGGCAAGCAACCCATCGTGCTTCAATAATTCAGAGCATTTGGCAAAGTAGATTTCGAGATAAGCGTCTCCCACTGCTTCCAACATTTCAATAGAGGCAATTTTATCGAACAAGCCTGTGACGTGTCGATAATCTTGCAAACGTATTTCCACGTGATCAGTGAGACCTTCGGATTGCATGCGTTGAGTCGCATAGTTAAACTGTTCCTGAGAGATAGTGATCGCGGTGATTTTGCAACCGTATGTCTTAGCGGCGTAACTGCTGAATCCACCCCAGCCACAACCAATCTCCAATACGTGGTCAGATTTTTTGAGCTTTAATTTTCGGCACAAAGCTTCGTATTTGGCGAATTGAGCATCATCCAGACTTTGACCTTGTTCCGTAAAACGAGCGGCTGAGTAAGTCATGGTTTGATCAAGCCAGAGAGCGTAGAAATCATTTCCAAGATCGTAATGTTCCGAGATATTGCGACGGCTGTTATTGATACTGTTGGGACGAAGCCAGTGTTGTAGATGATTGGCCATCCTTAGAAGATTGGTGCAGGCCATTTTTGCAGAGGCTCCCATCATGCCCTTGGATCGATGCATGTTCTCAATGAACCAGGTCACTACCTCGGCAATATTATCTGTATCCCAATCTCCTTCGACATAGGCTTCACCAAATCCGATGTCGCCATAGAGAGCGCAACGTTGAAAAAAAGCATCCCGTCTCCGTAGATGGATCTCGGCTGTAACTTCAGCATTGGGTGCACCAACCACACATTGATGGCCATCTGGCCACATGATGCGTAGACCGCCATATTTGAAACATGAGAAACTTTTGAGCACAAGTTTTTCATAGAAAGTGCCGCTCTTTCTATAAACAGCTACAGGGGAGGATTGCGCTGGGGCATTCAGTGTCAGGGTTTCGCTCATAGAGGTGTCTTGGATGATGAAATGGAATGATGTGGGCGATAAACTTCCCGCTGAAGATGCGCATTCGCGGCTTTGCGGTGAAAGGGAATCCGCTTTATCCAAAGTCTGAAAGCGTGCCAATGAATTAGAAAAATGACCCTTAAGGTCAACAGGGGATACTTTAATGTAAACCAGATCAATCGAACATCAGTGAGTGGTTTGCACTCTCCCGTGAGTGCACTCATCAGGATGCGATTTTCACCCGAACGATCATCAATTTGTATATCAAGCTTTTCTTGGGGGACACGAATTTTGAAATCAAAAAGCATCTCCAAGTCCGAGAATGGAGACACATAAAAATGCTTGGGAGTGACTAGGCGGAATCGCCCGTCTGCTTCACGTTCGCTCAACAGATAAAGCTTTTGTTCATGATAAGTATTCGTGACTTGAGCAATGGTGTAGATCGCTTCACCCTGGATATTGAAACAGTAATAAAAGCAGACGGGATTAAAGATATAGCCGAAGACTCTGGGAAAGGTTAGCAGTCGAATCGTCGCTATTTTATGGGTGTCTGTCTTTTGCTCTTCAAGCCACTGTAAAATGTTGGCTTTCAAATTATCTGAGCCTTTATCAATATGATCTCTATCGTAAAATGAAAAGAGATTGAAACGGTTTCTACTAAAGAAATGCAATCGATTGTCTAATTGGTCGATAGCATCAAGATCAAGCCATAAATAAAACACACGATAGCTGAACCGATGCACTTTCGGGGAGAACCGATGATGCATCACCTTGCACTCATAGACTGCACCTGACTTGATGCTTACCATGGCTCACCCCCCATCAAGTCGCGACAAAGTGATACGGCAGAGCCAAAGGCGTCCTCATGAAAGCCATAGCGGAAATAGCTGCCACAGTAATAGGTGGTTTGATTTTTACCGAGACGATTTAAATCGGGAAGACTTTTCTGAGCATGAAGTGCCGGGAGATCAAATAGGGGGTGCTCATAGTTTATGCGTTTTAAAATTTTATCAGGAGCGATCATATCCTCCCCATTGATGCTCACGAAGTAGTTCCGCTTTTCAGACACGCCTTGAAGATTATTCATCCAATAAATAGTGCTGGCTTTGACTCCGCCATTTTGATCAGGTGCAACGTGATAATTCCATGACGCCCAACAGCGTTTATTCAGAGGCATCATGCTGTCATCCGTATGCAGGATGGCTAAATTAGACTGATACTTAAAAGGAGAAAGTAGTTCTGTTTCGAGGTCTGTCGGTTCAGCCAGCATTCGCAATGACTGATCGGCGTGACTGGCGAGGATAACTTTATCGAAGACTTCAGGAGATTTTCCGAGAGGATGAACAATGACCTTATCACTATTTCGTTCGATGCGTAAAACGGGACTGTTGAGCCGAATACGATCGCGGAAAGGGAGAGTGAGCTTGGCGACATAAGACTTCGCACCGTTCGTGACTGTCCACCAAGGATGGCGTGTGCTCATGCCAAGAAATCCATGATTGTGCCAGAAGCGCATGAGCGTAATGGCTGGGAACTCAAGCATCAATTCCGGTGGTGTAGACCAAACGGCTGACCCCATGGGGAGAATATAGAGATCGAGGAAGTCCTGCCCATAGCCGCGAGCTCGCACATACTCCGCGAGCGTCATGGTTGCGAATCGTTCATCACTTAGCGCCTCCACCGTTTCTGTGTTAAAGCGGTTGATTTGCAGCACAAATTTCCAAAAACGCGGACTGAATAGGTTGCGACGTTGACCAAAGAGTGAGGGCAGATCCGTGCCGTTGTATTCTATGTCGGATGCTACGTGACGCACACTGAAGGACATTGCGGTGGGTTTTGTCGCAACATCCAACTCACGGAATAGACGAGTGAGGTGGGGGTAGGTCACATGATTGAAGACCATGAAACCTGTGTCCACTGGCAGTTCATGACCATCTTCATGAACGGTGACCGTGTTCGTGTGGCCACCGGGGTAGTCATTCTGCTCGAAGATCGTCAGATCATATTGCTTGTGAAGAAAATGCGCGCAACCAAGACCGGCGATGCCGGTGCCGATGATGGCGATGCGAGGCTGTGACATTGTTTTTGGTTGGGAAATACACGTTGGTATATGTCAGCATGAGTAAACATGAGACAATGCAATCAGGGGAGTTGATAACGCATAGGCGCACTCAACGGAAACAGATGCGTCTCTGAACATCGTTTGGATGCGAGCTTCTTTTAAAAGTTGAGACAAAGTTGCGAGACATCGCAAACAGGATCAACTATTTAAGGATAGCATTAAGCCACTTTACGATGATTAACGAACCGCAATAATTATTGCTTACCTGAAGGGAATCTGTTTTATTTACACCAACATGATCAATCACTTGCTTCGTTACTCCGTGGTTGCAGCCTTGATCTTTGTGACTGACGCTGCGCGAGCCGCGACCGTGCTCGTCTCAAACCACAGTTTTGAAACGCCCGTTACCGCAGCTGCGACATTTACTGGCGGGATGGCGTCGGCGCCTAGTGGCTGGTCTGTCTATAATACGGGTGCGACGAACGCCGATCGTCAATTTGGGGTGTGGAATCCCTCCACGACCAATTCTTTTGTGGGTGGTGCTCCTGATGGTGCAAATGTTGGCGTAGTTTTCTTACAAAATACCACCGGTCTTGCGGAGGCCGGGCTTCAACAGGTGCTCACTGCCTCGCTTCAGGTCTTGACTCAATACACTCTCACGATTGACGTGGGCAACTTTTCAAATGTCGACCCGGGGCCGTTCAATTTTACAGGATTTCCCGGCTACCGCGTCGATTTCTTTGCGGGCAGTACATTGATCGCATCGGATAACAACACTTTGTCTCCAGGTGAGGGGATATTCATGACGTCGGTTGTGACATTTACCACGGGCGGCAGTCACGCGAATTCAGGCGAGCAACTAGGCATCCGTTTGGTGAATCTCAATGGCCCTGGGACCGAGGTGAACTTCGACAATGTGCGACTCGATGCCTCAACCGTGCCTGAGCCCTCAACAGCGCTCCTCGTCATCATCGGTGCTTTTTGCACCGTATTTCGACGCTATCGCAACAGTCTCATTTCCTGAAAGCACTGAGGCGCAATGAAACCCGTCGTTCTCAA
>VFKY01000165.1 GCA_009885275.1 Verrucomicrobiota bacterium
AGCACCAACGTTGATGACTGCAACACCGCCGGCGAGCTTGGCAAGACGCTCCTGGAGCTTCTCACGATCATAATCGCTGGTGGTTTCGTCAATCTGACGGCGGATTTGGTTTACACGTCCGGCAATTGCCTCGCTGCCACCTTCGCCTTCGACGATGATGGTGTTTTCCTTGTCCACGGTGATGCGCTTGGCTTTTCCGAGGTCGGTGAGCTCAAGGTTTTCGAGCTTGATGCCGAGGTCTTCGGTGATGCAGCGTCCGCCTGTGAGGACGGCGATGTCTTCGAGCATGGCCTTACGGCGATCTCCAAATCCAGGAGCCTTAACAGCACAGATATTGAGAGTGCCGCGGAGACGGTTCACCACGAGAGTGGCGAGGGCTTCACCTTCGACGTCTTCTGCAATGATGAGAAGAGGGCGACCAGTGCGGGCGACTTTCTCAAGCAAGGGAAGAAGATCCTTAAGGCTGCTGATCTTCTTCTCATGGATGAGGATCAAAGCGTTCTCGAGGTTTACTTCCATGCTTTCTGCATCGGTGACGAAGTAAGGGCTGAGGTAGCCCTTGTCGAACTGCATCCCTTCAACCACTTCGAGAGTGGTTTCGATGCTCTTCGCTTCTTCCACGGTGATGGTGCCGTCTTTGCCGACTTTGTCCATGGCTTCCGCGATGATGCCGCCAATTTCAGCGTCCCAGTTGGCAGAAACCGTAGCGACCTGAGCGATTTCTTTCGCGTTGGTGACAGGGTTGCTGATTTCCTTGAGTTTGGCCACGATGGCTTCTGTAGCCTTCATGATACCGCGCTGAAGAGACGTTGGGTTTGCACCAGCGGTCACGTTACGGAGACCTTCTGTGTAAATTGCTTCCGCAAGAACGGTAGCAGTCGTGGTGCCGTCACCGGCCACGTCGCTGGTCTTGCTGGAAACTTCTTTCACGAGCTGAGCGCCCATGTTTTCATACGGGCATGAAAGCTCGATCTCCTTGGCGACCGTAACACCATCCTTGGTGATAGTAGGACTGCCGAATTTCTTCTCTAAGATTACGTTACGACCAGAAGGTCCGAGGGTTGCTTTTACTGCACGAGCGATCTTTTGAACGCCTCGGAGCAAAGCTTGACGAGCTGATTCGTCGAAGTTGAGTTGTTTAGCCATGTTCTTGTGTATTTTTTAGGGGTGAGAATTAAAAAACGATTACCCGAGAATGCCGAGAATGTCGCTTTCGTTGATGATGAGATGGTCGTCTCCATCGAGCTTCACTTCAGTGCCGCCGTATTTGGAGATGAGAACTTTATTGCCTTTCTTTACGGTGAAGGAGACATCTTTGCCTTCTTCATCTTTGCCGATGCCGATAGCGATAACTTCAGCCTCTTGGGGTTTTTCTTTAGCGTTATCAGGAAGAAAAATGCCGCCTGCAGATTTTTCCTCACTGGCAACGCGCTTTACGAGGACGCGGCGACCTAGGGGTGTAATTTTTGTAGCCATGGTTGGTATGGAGTATGCGTTATCTGTTTATGTTGTGTTTCGGTTTGGTTCCCTCAGCCGACTATGGGCCGTATTGATGTTCGGCACCGCAGTCGGCTGTGGGGAAAAATTATAAGCTTATGCTTTCTTGTCTTTGTCGACGACTTCAAAGTCAGCGTCGACAACATTGCCCTGATCTCTGGAGGACTCATTAGGTGTGGCCTCGTTTGAACCAGATGTTGAGCCATCATCAGGAGTTCCACCGGCTTGAGCGACCTTTTGATAGGCTTCTGCAAAGAGTTTTTGTAATTCATCAAGACGTGACTTCATGGTCGGCGAGTCATTGTCTGCGATGGCTTTCTTCAATGCATCAACCTTGTCCACGAGCGGTTGTTTCTGATCAGCAGGAAGTTTGTCGCCCATCTCAGCGATAGACTTTTCGACCTGATAAACAACGGTTTCAGCCTGATTTTTAGTTTCGACCGACTCCTTACGGATGCGGTCCTCTTCAGCATGAGATTCTGCTTCCTGCTTGGCGCGTTCGATTTCATCCTTGCTGAGTCCACTTGAGCCGGCGATGGAGATTTTACTTTCCTTGCCACTGGTTTTTTCTTTTGCGGCTACGTGAAGGATGCCGTTGGCGTCAATATCGAACGTTACTTCAATTTGAGCAGTGCCGCGAGGCATGGGGGGGATACCGTCGAGTTTGAAAGTGCCGAGTGTCTTGTTGTCACGACTCATGGGGCGTTCGCCCTGAAGCACGACCACTTCGACGCCTGGCTGATTGTCAGAGGCGGTAGAGAAAGTTTGAGTATGACGTTTGGGGATGGTGGTATTACGCGGGATCATCGGGGTGGCGATTCCACCTTCTGTTTCGATCGCAAGGGTGAGGGGGGCGACGTCGAGTAGGAGCACATCCTTGACGCTGCCTTGGAGGACTCCACCTTGAATCGCAGCGCCGACAGCTACGACTTCATCGGGGTTTACGCCCTTGTGTGGCTCTTTACCAGCAAGCTTACGGGCTGTTTCCACAACTTTCGGCATCCGAGTCATGCCGCCTACGAGAACGAGCTCATCGATTTTCGAGGCATCAAGTTTCGCGGCAGTAAGGCATTCACGCACAGGTCTGATAGTGCGCTCAAAAAGGTCATCACAGAGCTGCTCCATCTTGGCGCGACTCAGCGTTTTCATGATGTGCTTTGGCCCCGTGGCGTCAGCTGTGATGAAGGGAAGATTGAAGTCGTAACTCTGCGAAGACGAGAGTGCGATCTTGGCTTTTTCAGCTTCTTCTTTGATGCGTTGGAGTGCGTCAGGCTGGCCACTGAGATCAATGCCTGAGTCTGTTTTGAATTCACTGATGATCCACTGAATAAGCTTGGAATCCCAATCGTCACCACCGAGATGGGTGTCTCCATCAGTGGCCAACACTTCAAAAACGCCGTCACCAATTTCAAGTACGGAAATATCGAAAGTGCCGCCACCAAGGTCATACACGGCAATTTTTTCGTCCTTTTTGCTCTCCAATCCGTAGGCGAGAGATGCCGCAGTCGGTTCGTTGATGATACGGCGGACATTGAGACCGGCGATTTCACCAGCAGCCTTAGTGGCATTGCGTTGAGAGTCGTTAAAGTAAGCGGGAACTGTGATGACAGCTTCCGTGATGGTTTCACCAATGCGAGCTTCCGCATCAGCCTTAAGCTTGGCGAGAATCATGGCTGAAACTTCCTGAGGGCTGTAGATTTTGGTTTCGCCACCGACTTCCACTTCGACATGCGCGTCACCATTGGATGCCGCGACAATTTTGTAGGGCACTTGTTTGTCAGCGGCGGTGAGTTCCGAAAACTTGCGCCCCATGAGCCGTTTGACGGAAAAAACGGTATTGCGAGAGTTGGTTACAGCTTGGCGTTTCGCTGCTTGGCCGACTAAGCGTTCGCCGCTTTTTGTGAAAGCAACAACGCTGGGCGTCGTGCGGGCACCTTCTGAGTTTTCCAAAACTTGAGGCTCGCTTCCTTCGAGGATAGCCATGCAGGAGTTTGTGGTGCCGAGGTCAATGCCTAAAATTTTGCTCATAGAATGGGTGTTTTACTTTTCTTGCTGTTTCAGATCGTGTGCTTTCTGAATACGAGTGATCATGACATTGCAAAAGGTGTGCCATGAGCAAGCGGTAAGTCTTAATCCTCTAATAGTCAGTTACTTAAGATTTTTATGACGTTTTACTCAGATGAGGGGCATGAGTGGGTTAGGGGCATTATGGCGCATTAAAACAGGGGCGCAGGTCATTGTGGCGCAGTGATTGCCCAACGGAGACAAAAAAGAAGGGAGCGGTTTCCCGCTCCCTTCATCGATTGTGAATGCTAAGTTAATCTCTCACCTTAGAGAGGGAACTTTACACCGAGACGGACGATGGTGAAATCGCCATTGTCAGAGAAGTGGTAGGCTCCGTCTGCAAAAACACCAAGATTGTTGATGCTGGTGAAACGAGCTTCAAGGCCGCCACCAACGTGGATATCACCGCCTTGAACGGAGTTCGTGCTGTAACCACCACCAGTGAAAACGTAGGGGGCGATGCAGAGGGAGGTGATGGGGTAACGGAAGACAAGGCTACCATCAAACTGATGATGTTCTTTATCAGTGGCATAGAGGCCATAGCTCATCTGCACACCAAAATTGGGGCAGAAGAAGTATTCACCGAGTACGCCGCCGCCGAGGGCGTCACCACCACGATCTCCGCTAGGAAGAATGGCGCCACCGAAGACACCGAGTGCGAACTTGGACTCAAACGCATTGCATCCGACTTCCGGTGCAACGGGTTGAACAGCTTTACCGGCTTTACCTGAGTAGGAGACGGAACCGGCAAATGCACTGGATCCCAGTGCAATTGACATGATAAGTGTGAGGAGTTTTTTCATATAATTAAGTTGAGTTGAGTTTTAATAGTAACTTAGAAGTTCTTGGACACAAATAATTTTTCCGTAACTTAAGCAAGGCTGAGTGCTATCCAGCATTTCTCAGATGCTCTTAAGGGGCGGTGTTAGTAATTTTTACCAGTCAAGCGGCCCCAACAAATGTGCGGCTTTGGCGTAATTGGTTTTCGCGAGCAGCATGGCAACGGACGCTGCGCCGGTGATGACCGTCCAAAATACAATCCACGGATTTTGCAGTAACTGTTCAGGTTCCAGTCGTGCCGTCTCTTCTTTCATAGCGTGCTGGAAGTAGGCGATGACAGCGAACACAATCATCGGAAAAACGAACACCAGATTATTCAACTTGGGGTAAACTGCCATGGCGATGCCCGTGCAAAAGCAGAACAGATTGGCATAAGTGATCATCGCGAGGATGAGAGTTTTTTCTGTATAGACTTGAAAAGACTTCCGGTATCGGCCGCTCAGAGTGGCATCGCCGATGAACCGGAATTCCGAATAGCGTTTACCAGTCATGAGTAGAGCACCGAAGAACCACCAGGCGAAAACAATCGAAGCCGGGGGCACTGAGTGCGGCGGTACGAGGGCGTAATAACCGAGCCAGAGACGAATGGGGTTGTTGAAGGACTCGGCGATGACATCGAGGAAGGCTCGATCCTTTAGTCGCAGTGGCGGCACATTATAAATCACGCCGCTGATCAGCAGCAGGAGCAGTGCTGCTTGATAGGCCAGGTTAAAATGCCAGAGCTGGCAAAGAACAAAGGCCGCAATGATGAGAGCTCCCTTTATCCACCAGAGTATGGACACCTTCACCTTGCCTGCGGGAATGCCGCGGAGCTTCTTGGTCGGATGCATGGCATCGAAGGGCGCATCGAGAATCTCATTGAGGACGTAATTGGCCGAGGCGATCAAACAGGCAGGGATCAGTGAGAGCGCGGCGATACCGAGCAGCTTTGCATCCCATTGAAAGTTCAGCACCAATGTCCAGGCCACCATGTGACCGAAGAGGATGAAGATGTTCTTCAACCAATGGTCCGGGCGGCAGATTTTGAGATACTCGATCATGAAAAGGGTAAGAACTTTACTTAACGGTCATCCAGCAACCGTCAACAGGAACAGATGTCACCTCCACGGTTGGATCATCCCTGTCATTTAAATACC
This sequence comes from Verrucomicrobiota bacterium, assembly GCA_009885275.1. GTDB lineage: Bacteria > Verrucomicrobiota > Verrucomicrobiia > Verrucomicrobiales > Verrucomicrobiaceae > Verrucomicrobium. Next base: position 5,538 of record VFKY01000165.1, read on the forward strand.
GTGTCTACTCCCATGGCGCTGTCTTTCGCAAAACCAGGGATCCAGTGCGGCCGCCGCTTGGCAATCACACGAAAGATCAGGGATAAGATATGCAGGGTGAAGATGCGATCTGTCCAGCGGTAGCCCTGCTGACGACGCATGAGCAGCTTTAATGACCATCCCAGATAACGTGACTTCAGCCAGAAGGGCTGGAAGTCCATCTTCACGCGGTAGCGATGTCTTCCACATCCTTTGGGGTATTTGGCTTTGTAGGCTTTTTTTGTGGCGCGCAGTCGCGACTGAATTTCTTCGTTGAAGGGCTGGAAATAGTATTCCCTCGCCATCGCGAGAATGGTGAAGGTGTCTTTCATATACGCAATGTCCTCCACAGGCATCGTGGAGTCGGCGGCTAATTGCTGCATGAGATTGAGTTTTTGCAGGGAAAGCGCCGCGGCCCGCAGACAGGCTTCCTTGTCATGCACAAAATAGCCTAAGAGCTTCTTTACTGAATGATTGATAAAGATATTGTGCCAGTAAACTTGAAGCAGGGTGGGGATGCGCACTCTCCGGAAAAAAAGCTGCCGACGAGCGAACTCTTCGACATACAGCAGTTCGCGGATGACATCGTCGGCGAGCCGTAACAACTCCAATAAGGCTTGCCAGTTAGGAATCGCCCGGCTGGCGGCAAAATCACGCACGGCTTCTTCCACGAGTTGACGATCCTTGAACAAACGAAGAGTCACCCAGGTGTTGAGATCAGTCCAGACAGCGCTTTCGTCGAGCAGGGCCAGTCTTCGGAAGGGTACCCACCCCCCCGTCTGGCACCAGACCATGATGCCGACCATGTTTTCCGCCTGATCAAGTTCACGCGCATAGCGTTCATATTCCCAGCCCGTGAAACTTGGATATTCTCCGCAGCCTTCATATTCGCGGCGGGTTTGTAACTCCACGATCTTGGCTACTTTGGTCTGAAAGAAGTTTCGGCTGAGGGGCAGATAACGAAAAAAATCACTTTCGCCATACTTCATGGAAACAATGAGCGCCGGACTTTCTTCAAGGTCCCTGAGCACCCGGATGAAGGTGCGTCGGTGCCACATCAGGTCGCCGATGCGATAGGCTCCGACCGTCCATGTCCGGAAGATGAGTTTGCGTCCTCGTTTCTCAAACACGGGCAGCAGGGTCTTGAGAAAGTGATTTACCTGTTCCGGGTCCTTGAGATAAAGCTCGCTCCGAAAGTCATGTTGCACATCCCGCGCGTCGGCTTCGCCTATCCGGAGGATCACACCGGCCACTTCGGGGAAATCGCGGAGAAACCCGTCCAGCAGCACGGCGAGATAGTCTTCTACCTTCCAACGCAGCTTGGTGATCTGCTCCCGCACCGCCGGCGTCGCACTGAAGACATCCATCGTAAAAAATACCTGTAATCCATGACGGCGCACGACGTTGATACATTGCTGAAACTCCACGCGCCATTGGGTAATCCGAGCACGGATTTCCAGTTCATACCAAGCATGGTCAGCCAGATGGGTTACGTCATCGAGTGATACCGCGGTGTATCCCATCGCTGCTGCTTTTTGACAAAAGATATCGAGTTCCTCTCTAATACCGGCCCATTGGGCTTCTCTTTCCGGGCCCTCCAGCTTCAGATGCTCAAAGGGAATTTTTGACCAGTTGATGGTGCGCCGTTCATAGCCGCGGAAAAATGGGCCTATAGCGTCGATCAGGAAGAGATTCATCATGCAACATCATCAGTCATAGCGGTCTCTGTCACGGAAGCAATGTCAGACAGGCGCTTATGAGACTGACGATTCCGTCACATGAATGTTGTTACCGCAAGGATGCGGTGGCGACGTGGGGCTAAATGCGCTATGGGGAATGTGCCTCATGACGACATCAGAAGTACGAACCGAAATGGCCTCCATCTATGCGGCGCTCTCAGAGCGCCCAATTGAGCGCGACTGTCAGATGCGCACGGAGTGCTGTCAGTTTCATCTCACCGGGAAGACGCCCATGCTTACCAAAGGCGAAGCCGCTTATGCAGCGATCGGAGTGAAGGCTAGTGGCCGGAAAAAACTGCCGGAGCGCAGTGACGGAGCCTGTGCCTTGCTCGGCAAGCAGGGGCGCTGCATGATTTATCAGCATCGGCCTTTTGGTTGTCGCACACATTTCTGTGCTGCAGCCGGAGGCCCTTACCCTCGCAAGCAGGTCGCGGACTTGATTCAACGTCTTGAAGCGCTGGATGAAAAGCTCGGGGGCGATGGTCCACGGTTGATTCAAAATGCGGTGGCGGATGCTTTGGAGGCGTAGTGCGACATTCTGATGTCGAGTCAGGGAATCTTTTTTGGCGGTGAGCAGTCCAACTCACGACATTGGAATGTCGTGCTACCAGGGCTTGCCCTTTTTCACCTTAACGCCACAGTGCCGCATTTATGGCTCGCATTCCGGAAGAAACCTTGCAGCAAGTGCTCGCGACCACAGACATTGTGGATCTCGTGGGGCGCTATGTGAAGCTGCGGCGTGTCGGTGCCAACTGGCGCGGTCTCTGTCCCTTTCATCCCGAGAAGACGCCTTCTTTTTACGTCAACCCGCAGCGGAACAATTATCATTGCTTTGGTTGCGGAGCGAGTGGCACTGCGATTCGTTTTTTGATGGAGCACGATGGGCTGGGCTTTATGGATGCGGTGAAGAGGCTTGCTGATGCCGCAGGGATTCGCATTGAGGAAGAAGTATGGGATGCCAATGCCGAGCGTGCCGCTAAGATTCGTCATGGACTGGTTAAATTGCACAATGATATTGCCGATTGGTTTCATCATTTACTCATGAAAGATGCGGTGGCTGAACCTGCTCGCGATTACTTGAAATCACGTGGCATCAGTTCTGAGACAGCGAGAAATTGGAAGATGGGTTATGCCCCGGCATCGGGGGCACTGCTGCGTCAGTGGGCGGATGAAAAACGATATACGGAAAATTTGTTGGTAGTCGGAGGTATTATTGCTCGGGGAGATGCAGAGAATGGACGTTCCGGTGAGTCTTACCCGCGATTTCGCCATCGGCTTATGTTTCCCATTTGCAATGACTATGGTGAAGTGATCGCCTTTAGCGGTAGACTGCTCGATAACAACGCCAAAGCTGCGAAGTATCTGAACTCACCGGAGACACCTATTTTTAATAAGAGTCGTGTACTTTTTGGACTCGAAAAATCAAAGCGCGCCATCATCAAGGCGAATCGCGTCATTGTTTGCGAAGGTCAACTCGACATGATAACCGCATTCGAGGCGGGGTTCGAAAATATTGTGGCATCACAAGGCACCGCATTCACTGAGTTTCATGCGAGAATGCTTAAGCGACATGCGGAAGAGGCGATCTTGTGTTTTGATTCTGATAATGCTGGCTACAAAGCTGCGGAGCGCGCATTCGTGATTTTGTCGCCAACAGGATTGCTCGTAAAGGTGGCACCGTTGCCACAAGGAGAGGATCCGGACTCCTTGATTCGCAATCATGGGACCGAGGCTTTCAAGGCTAAACTAGATGATGCACGTGACTTCTTTGATCACATGATTGATTTTGCATCCGCCAACCGAAATCTCGGTGAAACACGAGAGAAGACACGATTTGCCGGAGAAATGGCCTCCATGATTCAGCTTCTGGACAACGCCATTGCGCGTGATGCAGCGATTCAGAAAGTTGCAATTCGTCTTGGGTTGCCTGAGGCGGACTATCGCAGGCAGGTGTCCCGTACCGCTAAGCCAAGCATGATCGAGAGTAGTGAAATGAGAGAGGAATCGTCCATGCCGTTACCAGCGCAGGACAAACTTGCTGAAATGCTCTGCCAATACGCCTTGTCCGACGCCTTCATTCTTGACTGGTTGCGTAAATCGGGACGAGAGGAGGTCATTAAGGATATTCCTGGTACGGAACTGCTCTCGTTAATCTGGGGTAGTTCGATGAATCTAGCTGAGAGCACGGATCTTAATGTGTTCCTCACCACTTTGCGCAAGGAGGAAGACAGTGCTTTGAGCCAGATGCTTTCACGTCCTATGCCTGCCGGAGGGTTGCCAGAGGCGGAACAAGCGCTTGATGCTTTGGATTTAAAGCGCGTGCATAATCTGCTTCAACATACACAAACCCAGCTCAAACAACATGGATTAACAGGGGCAAAAATCGCCCAACTACAAGCGCAAGTGGTTGAACTACGTAAAGAATACCTTGACCGCCGCGCTCTTCTCCAGAAGATACCTCCGCTTCCGGCCCCATGAGTTTTCCCGCAGACTCCCAAGATTACAACGCCAACGTGAACGCTTCGCTTGTCTCCATAGAACCACTGAAACGTAAACGTGGTCGTCCACGTAAACATCCTCTACCCGAGGGTGGATTACCTCCTGCACCAGCGTCTTCCAATGGTAAGCGTAAACGTGGTCGCCCACCTAAAAATTCCCGCCCTTCTGAACCGGCTCTCCCGAGTTATGAGGACATCAACGCGCCTGAGATACAGGAAAAACTTCGCTATCTGATACGTCTGGCTAAAGAACAGGAATACTTGTCGTTCGATGATTTTAATGAGTGCCTGCCCAACGGTTTTGTAACGGTGGATCTATTGGATGAAATCATCATCCGCTTGCGCAGTTTAGAGATTGAAGTCATCGAGCCGACACACGTTGAACGTGTCAAAGCCAAGCGTCCCACTGCTGCGGCCGAGAGTGACAGTCAGATCAGCGAGGAGCGTGAAGGTGGACAGCTCGACATGCTTGACGATCCTGTTCGCATGTATTTGAAGCAAATGGGCGCGGTGCCATTGTTAACACGCGATCAAGAAATCGCCATCTCAAAACGGATTGAAAAGGCCGAGAATAATTTACATGGCTGTCTTCAAAACATAGGTTTTATTGCCACAGAGTATCTTCACCTTGGTGAAGCGTTAGCCAGTGGCTCAGAGCGTTTTGACAAACTTGTGGTGGATCGCAAGATTGAGGATCGTCAAAGCTACTTTAAAAAACTCCGTCAAGTTTGTGATCAAGTGAAGGAGGTGATTGATAAGGCAGCCTCTCAATATCGTGCGATCATGACCGCAACCACGAAACAGCGTGTCGCCTTACATGAATCGTTTGAACAAACTAAGGCCGGGTTAATCAAGCTCTGCTCCAAGTTCTACTTCAAGCAGAAGACCAACGATGATTTGATCAATGTACTAAGTCTGCGACTTGCTGAGTTGGAACAAATTGAAATTGAAGCTTCGCGTTCCTCTGAGAATCCTGATGTACAGAAAGCGTTGGAAGAGTTTGAGTTACAAGCCTGGGTCAAGCCTGAAGCCTTCCGTACACTTGTCGCAGAGGCTATGGAGTGGAGTAAAGAATCCACGAAAGCTAAAACTGAAATGGTCGAAGCAAACTTGCGACTCGTCATTTCCATCGCCAAAAAATACACCAACCGCGGCCTCTCCTTTCTTGATCTTATTCAAGAAGGCAACATGGGACTCATGCGTGCGGTGGAGAAATTTGAGTATAAGCGCGGCTATAAGTTCAGCACGTATGCCACTTGGTGGATTCGTCAAGCCATCACTCGCAGCATTGCGGATCAGGCTCGAACCATTCGCATTCCTGTTCATATGATTGATACCATTAACAAACTTCTGCGCGTGCAGAAGCAGTTGGTGCAAGAGTTTGGGCGTGATCCCACCCCTGATGAAATTGCCGAAGAAATTCATCTCCCCGTGGAACGCGTAAATGCAGTACTGCGCATGAGTCAACAACCTGTCTCCCTACAAACCAAGGTGGGGGATGGCGATAGCGACACAGAGTTTGGTGACTTCATCGAAGATAACACCAGCGTCAGTCCGATGGAATTGACGGCGATGAATCTCCTGCGCGACAAGCTCAAGGATGTGCTCGACAGCCTGACGCTCCGTGAGCGTGCTGTTCTTGAACAACGCTTTGGTTTAGTGGACGGTGCTGGTCGGACACTTGAAGAAGTGGGGCGACAGTTCCACGTCACGCGTGAACGCATTCGTCAGATCGAAGCCAAGGCGCTCCGCAAGTTGCGTCATCCTACGCGTATTCGGAAGCTCGGTGGTTTCTTTGGGACGCAATAGTGGGCACCGTCAATTTTAAAGTTCGTGCATTGTGATGTGCTAGAACTTCTCTGTGCCGACAAGGATGTCTGCGCTATCACAGTAGAAGCGACGCCCTCGTCGCTTGGCTCTAAAGTCGTCACTACCAGCGAACACCAAGGCTTGAGATAAGCATTCTCACTTACCTGCTCAAATCCTTCCAGAAGACGTCCTTAAACTCTGCATCATCGGCATAAATGCTGAAATGGCCTTCGGGGTGAGATCTATCGATCAATGAGCCCACTACTGTGCCATTGAGGAGCACGGTGATTTCCTCCCCTTTGGCTTGC
>VFKY01000213.1 GCA_009885275.1 Verrucomicrobiota bacterium
CCACCTGAATAGTTCTAGTTATCCCCTAGATAAGCGTCAGAGCGCTTTCAGAAAATCATAAGGATAAATGCCCGTGCAGTGGCCGTCACTGAAGTCAAACTGCACGGCGTAGCCGCCCATCATTTTCCAGCCTTTCACGGTGACCCCAGGGAAGTGCTTCTGATTGGTGCCGCCGTATTGTTTGCCAAGTAAATCATGTTCACCGGTGTTTTCGGCACTTGGTGAAGCTGCACGTAGTTTTTCCATGGCAATATAAGATTCGCTGCCATCCTCCCAAGCGATGGCGATTTCATTTCCAATGGCGGCGATGTTGATAGGGGAGAGCATGAAAGAAAGGATGAGGGCGGAAGGATGAAGGATGAAAAAAAGGTAGCGTCTCTTACTTCACTCTTGTCTCAAAGGTGCGCTGATGACCGTTGGAGGGGATGCTTACGGTGTAGCTTTTGGCATCGGGGGTGACTGCTAGCTTGATGTGATGGCCCAGGCACTTTTCATCGAGATTAGCAATGCATTCATCCGTCGTATTCGCCCGATCAAGGCGCACGTTTTTGTGAACCTGATACATGGCCTTGATGCCAGGGGATGACTCCAGAGCCGCAACAGCGGGTGGTGCGGTGCCTTTGCGAGCACCATTGTTCATCACCGAGACCGTGGGTGCGAGACTGTGCACGAGCACCGGATTGTTGCTCACGTCAAGCCCATGATGGTTCACCTGATAGACGTCGACTTGTCCGACTCGATTGACGGGTGAGACAAGTTCAGCTTCGGTGTTCCAGCTCAAATCGCCGCCGTCAAAGAATCGGAATGTTCCAAAGTCTAATACAAGGACGATACTGTTGGCGTTGTCAGACTTGTCGATGGGCTTGGCTTCGGTGGTGCCAGTCAGTGGATTCTGCGGTGCCCCAGATGGAGGGGCAATAAACTTTTGCATTGCGGCAACACATTGGATACGGAGCCTGGGTGAGCCTTCGCGTTGGCGCAATGTGATCTCCTTGCCGGGTGTCAGAACATTGCGGCCATCCGCTTTGAAGTCGCGATACGGTTTGCTGGTCAGTGTCCATCGATCGCTATTAGGGTTGCCATCTGGGTCCAGATCGGGGATGCCGTTGTCATAGACCTGACCGATTGGCATTAATTCGGCAAGTTCGGCGGCGCCTCCGAAATGATCGATGTGAAAATGAGTGGAGACATAGTGGTCGATCTTCTTCAGCCCTGCGACTTCGAGGGCGGTCTTGTGAATGCGTCCTGCATCGCGCCCTCCGGGATTGCCAGAGTCAATTAATACGGATTCACCGCTCGGCGTCACAATGAGCGTTGCCCCACCACCCTCGGCATCGACCCAGTAGATGTCCAATTTGCCATCGCTCGATCCAGCATGAGCAACAAGGGTGAGGATGAACAGTAAGAGAACGGTAGCGAGCGGTTTCATGAGGAGTGTAAATTTAGAAGTGAAAAGTGAAAAGCAAGAAGCAAGAAGCAAGAAAGCATGGAGCGCGGAACTTCAGTCCGCATCAGGAATAGTGGAAGGCAGCACTTACACACGCCACAGTCAACTGTCACACCGATTCACTGAGGCATTAACCTTTCGGCCCGAGACTGACTGCCATGACCCCTTGTTCTGGCCACCATCCGGCGATGCTTACTTCCATGTCTGACATTTCCTTGCCATCAGCGAACTGACTTTTGACTGTCTCCAGCAATTTCTTCTCACGCTCAGGCGTTAAGGGAGCACCGAAGAATCCATCAAGACTCTTGGTGGCTTGTTCATTATTGGGAAGGCCAATCAACGCGACTCGACCATCTGAGGCTGCCTGTGGGGGAGGGTTGGGGGCATTGCTCACGGCGGTATCCATGGGGCCACTTACGACAATCAAGTGTTTCAACTCGGAGGCGTTGCCCTTTTTTAGCGATTCAGCGATTTGGCGACGTGCCTGCGCCGCAATTAATTGGCGTTCCATTTCAATAATGGCCATCTCTGCCGTCTTTTGTTTGCTCGGTTGAGCAACCTTCACCAGTCCTTTAGTAGGGGGCTTGATGATGATGGTAGGGGCTAGAGTCTTTGATTCCTCGACGCGGACGGGAGCATCTCCTTGAACCGGCAATGCCAAATCTACCGCCAACAAGGGGCAGAAAGAAGCCAAAAATGGAAAGAGGATAAGAGACCGAATATTCAAGGAAAAAAATCATGGCAGAAATCCTGCTGGATGACAAGACTCTCTTTTCATCCATGATAACTCTTTATGTCGGACGAGCTCAACATCATCACCCGTCGCAAGGAATTCATCAGCATCAGCGATGATTTGCGCAGTTATCTAAAGCATTATGGTAGGCTCGCGGCTCTGCCAGCCCTGTATCGGGATTTGCAGTCGTTCATGAATGCTTATCCGCTGATGGATAAAAATGGCAAATCCACGCTCTGGGATACGGTGATTTATGAGCGCTCCCAGCTCAAGGAGCTTTGGCCAAAACTCACCAGTATTTATTCCATTCTCAAAACTGGGGACCTTCAGGCGGTCTCCCACCTTTATGTGGAGCGCGTGGACTATTGTGGCTTTGGCAACAGCAAGCCCTTTCGGATTCGAGTGGTCAATCAATACAACGACAACTACGATCATTTCTATATCAAAGTTGGCGACGCTTCGCGCATATATGGATTGGAGTTGGAACATATTTTGTCGCCTAATCGCATCAACTACCTCGCGCATGAGGATACGCTGATCGAAGAACACATTGCGGGAGTGCCCGGTGACGTATTCATCGGCGATCAGTTCGAGCGCCCCGATATCAATCCGGTGCGTATCGCCAAGGAGTTTGTGAAATTCAGTGAGCGCTGTTTCATTCGTCTGCTCGGTGACATGCGCAGCTATAACTATGTTATCGATATGACACCGGACTTTGAAGAGGTGCAGTATCGGGTCCGAGCTATCGATTTCGATCAACAGAGTTACGAAGGTGCGAAGAGTCTATACCTGCCTCATTTATACAAGGAGAACCTCCCCGTGGTAAAGCTCTGCACTCGCTGCCTCAACTACGCCACCATGCAACAATACCAGCATGAAGAGCGCAGCCTGATCGCCCGACGTTACCTGTCAGAAAAGCCGCGTCTGCGCGCGCTCCTGCGCTGCATGAAGCACCATCCTGAAGAGCCACCACAGAAAGTAGTTCAACTAAAAACAGAACTGGGTGAATATCACAAAACAGGCTATTTCGATGACAGCACCAACATGGGAGACATTGTGGAAAAGCACATCGAGTTCATGCTCGCGAAGTATATTGGTGCGGAGAAGCATGGTTGAGAAGCCGCGTTCCACGGAGATGGCTTTTACAAATGTTTTACGGCGCTTTGACACAGTCCGTGAATAGAAAGATTCCTAGATAAAGCCTTTCTCCTCCCTTACTTCTCCTGAATTCGAAAGCATGGAGCGCGGACTTCAGTCCGCATTCTCATAAACATCCCCAGAGCCTTAGGCTCCCTACTGCTATTGAATAGCGATTAAATATTATTCTACGGCAACACTTACGCTGTTTGAGAGCGCTCATTTCATGGAGCAATGCCTGCCGCCCTAAAGCATAGCCAATCTTTTGTCACGAATCCTCTCCTGACCCCTGCCCCCGCTAATGCCATTCATTTATAGTGATGAGAGCCGATACGATGGTCGAAATCCAGAAAAGCATTAAAATCATATTGGTGGTGAGCAGGATAAGACTTCCCAGCCGTTTGATGTGACCGCTGATGAAGCCGCGATATCCTGCTAACATCAATAGCAATGACAGAACAGGTGCTAAAGTGCCCAGAAGCCCCCTCTCAGGCGGATGATAATCGGTGGGCATGGCTAGGAGAGCTGCGAAGATCAATGCCCATTCGACAAGCGCAAGAACTCCAGCCCATTCTGCCATGACAATATTGCGAGGATCGTCAGCAGAAATGTGGATCCAATACCTTTTCATCAC
>VFKY01000035.1 GCA_009885275.1 Verrucomicrobiota bacterium
ACGGCGTCACCTCCACTGTCGTCGTGGAAGCCAGTGAATGGTTGGAGGATAATCAATGGATCCTTGATCTCGCAGCGAAGGACAAGCGTATCGTTGGCTTCGTGGGGCGCCTCGATCCCCTCGCGCCAGATTTTGCAGCGAACCTGAAACGCTTTGCCGCTAATCCTATCTTTCGCGGCATCCGCATCAGTGGCCCGATACTGGCAGAGAGTGTGAGCAAACCCGAATTTCAGTCCTCGATGAAACTTCTGGCAAGCATGGGGCTGCAACTCGATGTCAATGGTGGAGGAGGTGCGTATCTCGCTGCCATTTCAACCCTCGCCACGACAATGCCGGACTTGCGTGTCGTCATCGACCATGTCGGTGGCTCGGGCGATCCCACTCAGCTCAAAGACGAATGGAAGAACGGCATGAAGCTCGCCAGCAAAAACACGAATGTATTCTGCAAAGTCAGCGCGCTCGTTGAACAAACCAAGGATGCTTATGGCAAGGCTCCGCAAGACACTGCTTTTTATCTGCCCATCCTCGATCACGTTTGGGAATGCTTTGGTGAAGATCGTGTAGTCTATGGCAGCAACTGGCCGGTGAGTGACAAGGGTGCGACTTATGATGTCGTCTTTCGCATCGTGAAGGAATACTTCAGCGCCAAAGGAAGCGTTGCCGAAGAGAAGTATTTCTATAAGAATTCACAAGCGGCTTATCGCTGGGTAGCGAGATAGACCTCTCAAGACATTTTTTGTAGGGCGACCGCTCCGGTCGCCGTGATAAAAAGCATGGAGCGTGGATTTTAATCCGCTCGGATTAGTTGTTGTTTCGATGAGGCGAGCGGAGCGCTCGCCCTACAAAGCAGAGTTTTCGCAAACTTTTTTATAAAATCATTGAAAGCATTGACATAAATATACCGTTGGTATACAAGCAACATATCAACGCTGACATCATGGCCAAAAAAACAACTCTCGCCCCCCTGTCTCTCCGACATCAGGCTTATCAACATCTCCAGCGGAAAATTCTCTCCGGCGACTTCCCTGCCGGACACGTCATCTCGGAAAACACGGTAGCCAAAGAAATTGGCATGAGTCGCACTCCTGTGCGGGAAGCCATCCGCGACATGGAACAAGAAGGAGTGCTCAAGCAAGTGCCCCGTTATGGAACAGTGGTAAGGGAACTGTCACGTCGCGATTTAATCGAACTCTATGAGCTGCGGGAAGCGCTTGAGCCTTTCGCTGTGGCTCAGGCTGCGGGACGGATTAAAAATCAAGATTTGAACCTGCTTGAAAAGCTCTGCGATGAAATAAAAGCCATTGCCATCGATGTCGAGAAATCTGCCAACCAACAGCCCGATTCTTCCATGATGCGTCGCCTGCTCTCGGCCGACCTTAGTTTCCACATGCTACTCCTGCGCAATTCCGGTAATCAACGCATGATGAAAATCGTGGGCGACTCCCGACTCCTGACCGGCATTTTTGCCACTCCACGTCAGGAGCATAACCTCGATGTCATCAAGGAAACGCATCGCTTTCATCTTCTCATCTTCAAGGCCGTGCGCGATGGCGATGCAGAAAAAGCCCGCACCGCTATGGCTGCTCATATTCGAGCCAGTAAAGAAGAAACTCTGGCTCACTTCGATCGGATTCAATCCGAACCAGATCATCAAAACACCCCGCTTGGCCTGCCCGATGAAGTCATGGCCGATCTCAAACGTCTTGAAAAACGCAAGTAATCCATTCTCTCATGTCCTCTCCTTTCTCTCTCCTCCTAAGCGCAAGCCTTCTTGCACTCTTATCTCCACTCGTTGCTGCGGATTTAGAGCGCATTCCCTACAACAACCCTGGACTCACGGTCGATCTCGGGGTCGGTCTCTGGGCCTGGCCCATTCCCTGCGATGCGGATGGAGATGGCGACTACGACTTGATGGTATCCTGCCCCGACAAACCCTCGAATGGGATCTACATCTTTGAAAACACGACCGGCGACACCGCGAAGAACAAGATGCCGGTGTTCAAACCGGGGCGACTCATGGGCAAGACCGTGACTTACCTGATGCCCAGTTATACCGCAGACGGAATGCGGGTGCTGTCGCCTGGAGCGGAATACCTGAACTTCACCAAGACAGGCATCGAAGAGAAAGTGAAGCTGCCCATCGATGCCAAATTTCACAAAACGGAAGGCACCCAACCCAAGGGTCCCAAGATGCGGCACAATCAGTGGCGCTATGTGGACTACAATGGCGATGGTGCGCTCGATCTTATCGTAGGCGTTGAAGACTGGAGCTATTATGGATGGGACGACGCCTGGAATGCTGAAGGCAAATGGCAGAACGGACCTCTGCATGGCTGGGTATATTTCATCCGTAATACCGGCACCACCGCGAAGCCTGTTTATGACAAGCCCATCTTCGTTGATGCCGCAGGACAGCGACTCGATGTCTTCGGTTGCCCTTCTCCAAATTTTGCCGACTTCGATGGTGACGGCGATCTCGATCTGCTCTGTGGAGAATTTCTCGATCAGTTCACCTATTTTGAAAATACAGGAACTCGCACCTCACCGAATTATGTAGAAGGTCGTCGCCTGAAAGATGCCAACAGAGAAAATATAGTGATGAGTCTTGAGATGATTGTTCCGGTAGCTTTTGACTGGGACAAGGACGGCGACACCGACCTCATCGTCGGCGATGAAGATGGCCGCGTTGCATTGGTCGAGAACACCGGAAAGCATTCAAAAAATCGCACTCCAGTCTTTGCGCCACCAATCTACTTCAAACAAGAGGCGGACACTTTGAAGTGTGGAGCGCTTGCGACGCCCGTCGGTTATGATTGGGACGGTGATGGAGACACCGATATCGTCAGTGGAAACACTGCGGGATTCATTGAATTTTTCGAGAACCTCAGCGGCACCAATGCAAGCCATCCCAAGTGGAACGCGCCCAAACGTCTCCAGATAAATGGCAAAGACTTTCGGGTGATGGCGGGGCCCAATGGCAGCATTCAAGGTCCCGCAGAAGCGAAGTGGGGTTACACCACACTCAACATCGCTGACTGGGACGCGGATGGTTTGCCGGACATCGTATTTAATTCGATCTGGGGGCGAGTGCAATGGCTCAAGAACATTGGCACCCGCAGGGAACCCAAGCTCGCCTCTCCTCAATCCATCGAAGTGGAGTGGCAGGGCGATACACCAAAACCTGCCTGGCTCTGGTGGAACCCGAAAGGGAAGGAACTCGCAACCCAATGGCGCACCACCCCAGTGCTGCATGACTTCAACAAAGACGGCTTGCTCGACCTCGCCATGCTCGACCAAGAAGGTTATCTCGCCTTCTTCGAACGAACGAAGAAAGACGACAAGCTCACGCTCAAAGCTCCACGCCGTGCATTTGTCGATGAGAAAGGTTCCGCGCTTCAACTCAATGCCAAGACGGCAGGCGGCAGTGGGCGTCGCAAACTCAGCGTCACCGACTGGGACGGCGATGGGAAGTTCGACTTCCTGCTGAACTCTTCCAATGCCGATCTCATGAAACAAATCGGAGAAAAAGACGGCAACTGGGTGATAAAAAACACCGGCTCTCTTGCCAGTAAAAATATCGAAGGTCACGACGTGTCTCCCACCACGGTTGATTTTGATGGTGACGGAATTCCTGACTTTATCGGCGGCGCTGAGGATGGCCGTTTCTATTTTATGAAGAACCCGCGCACGCACTAGCCATACTGGTTAACCGAAATGACCAGTGAAAGACATGGACTTGCGTGCGTTGAATATCTCTCAGTCATTATTACCCCATCCATTGACCCCATGAAATCAATCCTCTTTCCTCTCATCGCCGCAGTGTTTGCGTACTCACCAGACATCTCTATGGCGGCAAGTGCCGGCCTGCCAGTCGTGGATATTTCCACGGACACTTCCCGCCATGTCGTCATCGCTCAGGGTACCCCTGAAATTTATCAAGGTCATCCGACCACGCTGCTGATGCCTGATGGCAAAACGATGTTCGCCGTCTGGACCATCGGCCACGGTGGTCACGATGGTCCCATGGCCCGCAGCGATGATGGTGGACTGACATGGACACGACTCGATAAACAACTTCCAGAGGGATTTGTAAAACAGGCCAACTGCCCGAGTATTTACCGTCTCGTTGACAGAACAGGAAAGGAACGGCTTTGGGTCTTCTCCGCACGCCCTCTGCTTTCGCGACTCATGAGCGAGGACAGCGGCAAAACGTGGAAGGAAATGCCTTCCCTCGGCTTTCCCTGCGTCATGGCCTTTAGCAGCATCGTGCCTTTGAAGGACGGCACTCATCTCGGGCTCTACCATCGTGGTCCTGAAGGAAAGGACAAAGCCCCCCTCGAAGTCGTGCAAAGCATCACC
>VFKY01000384.1 GCA_009885275.1 Verrucomicrobiota bacterium
AGGCAATGGCTGCCCTGCAAGTTCATTAAGCAAAGGTTTGCGATCACAAATATCCAAATGACTTGGGCCACCTTCCATGAAAAGGAAAATAATGTTCTTCGCCTTGCCCAGAGAGTGCGTCAATTTTGATGCCATCGGATTCCCCGATGCACCACCAACATCACCTAATGCTCCAAGAAGACCGCTATCTCCAAGCATGGATGCGAGCGCGAGCGCGCCAAAGCCGGCGCCACCGCGACGCAGAAAATCACGACGGTTAGTTAGAGTTTCGTAGTGTGGAGTAGTGTTCATTGAAGGTATAGAAATTCGTTGGAATTCATAAGCGCATGGCAAAAATCTGCGAGCGCCTCTAGACTGGCTGCGCTGGCTGCGTCGTTACCAGTGGCGACCTTTTTTTCCCACTGATATTTAGGCTCACTGGTATTCGCAAGTGTCTCTGATTGCGCATCAAAAATACAACGGGGAGACGACTTTGCCTGCGCTGCAAGCAACTGCTCCTCGACTAGCAATCCGCTTGAAAGCACAGTACGACTGATTACGCCGTCCCAGAGGCTCCGCGTGTCCTGCTCTCGGCCACCGATCATCAAAGAACGTTGGGCGTTTGCATAGCCACCTACGACGGGGTGTTGCACCGTCACGGATTCCATTTTTGCTTCTGGATCAGAAAGATTTCGAGTGTAAAACTTCACGGTACCACCAAATTTCTGATTTTGTTGAGGATGGTTGGAAACCACTGCGGCAACATAGTAGGGCGTTTTTAGTGCAATGCGTAGATCGGACGCGACTACCTCATAGATCACCGAACCTTGGAAGTCATCCCCGCAGAGCTGCATGATGAGATTGTTTGGCTGGTACTTTGACAGAGCACTAGTGACGCCGAAAGCCCACCCCTTACTCGCTTTGTCATTATTCCATCGAGAGACAATGGTGCGCACACTGGCGTCCGGATAAAGCGAATCCAAATAAACAATTGCCTCCACGGTGAATTCATCTTTTTCCACGCTGTTACTGACAACTTTGAGTTTCTCATATTCACTGCCAGGACGAAACGCAATAACCTTCGATACGCTGAGTGGGTGCGTGCCAAAAAAACTTTTTGCATCCACTAGAGGACTTGATGGAGTTGGCATTACCGGTTGCTCACTAATCAACATCGACTCCTGTTGTTTAATAAATGTCACTGCAAGATTTAGTTCGGTCGCACTCGGAGGTCGGGCGTAACACAATTCATAAGCGCGTGACACCATGAGCTCTGGACTCAATTTTTTCGACAAAAGACTAGCCGCCATGCTGTGAGCACGCTGCAGAGGCCACTCCCCGTTGACCATGAGTAAGCTTTGTAGTGCTGTCGTGGTAGCATCTCTCTTGGCGACACTCTGAAACCCTGGCGGAGAATCGAAACTGTGGAGAAAATCGTCTTGCGAGTTACGGATCTTTCGAGTGTAAATCGTGCGGCGCGGGCGAGCCGCCTCTTCACCCTGTCCCCCCATCGTCAGATTTAATTCACCGCTGACGGCTAGCATCGTATCGCGTGCCTGCTCTGCATCAAGCCGCATCGGATTCATCCTCCAAAGCCAACGATTTTCTGGATCCATTTTCAATGCCAAAGTAGAAGGGGCAAGCCTTGCGGTTTGACGATATGTCGCCGATTGCATAATCGTGCGATGCAACCATTTAATATCCCAACCATGAACGACAAATTCATGCGCAAGTGAGTCGAGTAGTTGCGGATGACTCGGCTTTTCACCTAGCTTACCAAAATCGCTTGAACTGGAGACTAATCCTCGACCAAAGTGATACTGCCAGACACGATTGACTATCACCCTTGTAGAAAGAGGATTATCAGGACGCGTAATCCAATTAGCTAACGCCGTGCGTCTCCCAGTACTTGCTATTTCCGTTAGCGGCTTAATGTCAATATCATCAGGTTCGAGAAGAGTAAGAAAGCCAGGTTCAACAATCTGCTCACCACCACGTCGGGATATCATCTTCGTAGGCGGCGCCTTTTCACCTGTATCAGTTGCGACAAATGCTACAGGTAATGGCTTTGGTTTTAAAGCCTCAGAAGCCTTGAGAGCAGCTACGGCTTCATCTACAATCACCTTATCTGCGCCCATTAATTTGTCTATTTTTATACCAGCCAGATCATTGCCGACCTGTCTTTCCACGAGGTATTCAATCTGCTTATCGTAAGGGGTTTTTTCTTGGTCTGGCTTATTAACCATCAACTGCACCTCTTCGGGAAACTTCTCGATCGCTTTCTTACGACTATTGGCCTTTTTGCTTTCCATGACGCTATCGAATTTCACCCGACTTTCGGCTGTCGCTTCCTCCCAGATTTTTAGTTGCGCTTCATACTCATTTTTTGGGCTGCCGTGGCCAACTTCAAATCATCACGCCACTGCATGGGGGTAAAAAATGACTGGAGACGGTAATAATCTTTCTGCAAAATAGGATCAAATTTATGATCATGACAACGAGCGCAACCGAAACTCAACCCGAGGAATAGCTCTCCTGTCGTATCTGCAATCTCGTTTAAAATTGTTTGTCGTTGAGCTACCGCATCTCGCTGATTGTATTCATATATACCATTACGGATGTAAGTCGTGCCCACCAGCACCTCTGGGTTCTCAGGACTTAACTCATCTCCAGCCAGTTGTTCGCGAACGAAGCGGTCATAGGGTTTGTTATCATTGAATGAACGGATGACATAATCACGGTAATGCCAAGCACTTGCCCTGTAAGCATCTTGTCTATACCCATCCGACTCCGCATAACGCACCAGATCTAGCCAATGCTGAGCCCAGCGTTCTCCATACTTTTTGTCTGCGAGAAGTTGTTCTATCAAGCGCTCATAGGCAGCAGGACTGTTATCCTCTATGAATGCTTTTACTTGCTCGGGTGTTGGCGGCAAACCATGTAGATCATAGTAAACTCGACGCACCAATTCATATCTGCTGGCCTCTGGCGCTTGTGTAAGATTCTCCTGATTCAGCTTGTTGAGGATGAATTTATCAATGTCATTTTTTACGATGCTTTGTTTCGATTCCTTTATCTCAGGTGGATTAACCGCCTTCACGGGTTGGAATGCCCACCATGCTCGTTCTTCTGCGGTAAATTCCCCCGGTTTTTTTACCTGCTTCACTTCGTTTTCCGGCCATGGCGCGCCGAGTTCAATCCATTTTTTGAGGTCCGCAATTTGGGAGTCTTCAAGCTTGGCGTCCGGAGGCATCTGTAAATCCTCATCCTCATAACTCACCGCTTTCATCAAATGCGAGGCCATCACATCACGGGGAACTATCGCCGGACCGGCATCGCCGCCCTGAAGTATATAGGAAATATTGTCGAGACGCAGGTTTGATTTTTGCTTCTTCTCCCCATGACATGAATAGCAATTCGAAGAAAGGATGGGGCGGATCTTTGTCTCGAAGAACTTCAACGCCTTAGGATCAGGGCTCGCAGCATGTCCTATGGGTATTGAGGTAAAAATCAAGACAACGAATCCTAGATTGCGCAAATGCACATGGGGAATTGTAGGTAAAATCATTCGGTGCATGGTACGTTGTATAGAGTGCAAAACTCCCAGTGCATTGGACACAAAAAAATTTACTGTCCAATTTCTATGCGAATACTGCCTTTTGTAGATAACGATATTACTTTCTCACCTCTTCATGGAAAACGACCGCACTACCGAGTTTCTTACCCTGTTGACCCAGCATGATCGGGCGCTGGGAATCTATGTATACAGCATGGTGCCATCCAGTGCTGATGCGGACGATATTCTACAACAAGCAAAAATGGTCATGTGGAAGCATTTTGACCAGTTTGAGATCGGCACCCATTTCATCGCTTGGGCACGAAAAGTAGCTTTTCATCAGATTCTCGCTTTCCGAAGAGAGAAAAAGCGAGAGCATCTCCCCTTAAGTGATGAAGTGCTAGAAGCCATTAGTCATGAAGTTGATAAACTCTCCAGTCAAGGGGATGAACGCAGGGAGGCCCTGCAATCATGCCTGCTTAAACTGCCTAAAGAACATCGCCAACTCGTCATGCTACGCTATTACGAAGATTTAGACATTGATCAGGTAGCCGGCCGTATTCAAAGCACTTCGGGAGCGGTTTATCGCGCTTTAAGCAGAGTGCGCATGACATTGCTTCAGTGTGTAGAGACCCAGATTAACGCGAGAGGAGTTAAATCATG
>VFKY01000359.1 GCA_009885275.1 Verrucomicrobiota bacterium
AGAGCGATCCTGATCAGATCATCAATCTGGCTGCAAAGCCTGAATATGAAGCGACAAGAAAACAACTCGCCGATCAGCTCATGAAGGAATTGATCAAAGCAAGCGATCCCCGAGTTACCGGTGATGGGGAAACCTTTGAGCGTTCGCCCTTTATCGATCCCGTTGCCAATGCCAAAAAGGGTAAATCGGCAGCGCGAAAGTAGCGAGGTTCTAGAGAGACAAATACCAATCGACACGATGGGACAACCGCTTCGCGGTTGAGAATATACACCCTCTGTTCCGTGGGTTAAAACCCACGGCTATTCAAGGAGTATCGCTTCGCGATACAATGCGCACGCCCAACCCACCGACACAGTTTGAACAATTCTAGGCACAGTCTAAAACAGCACCGTAGGTGCGAAATATTTGTAGAACCCGTGAAAAATAATCCCAAGCTCCGTCAGGAGCGACATGGATCGAATGAAAGATTGAGTATGTCGCACCTACGGTGCTCATGATTTAACGTCTTTGTTTTCTACAAAGATGTCACACCTACGGTGCTTTCATAAGGCTCATGCAACAGGAAGACGGTGGCGCACGTCTCTGTCGACACTCACCGATGCCGCCAGGGATGGCGGCGCTCCCAGGATGACTCACCTCACCCGTAGGCCTAACATGGAATTGTTTGCTTTTACGAGTCATCCATCTTAAACCATTTGCCGTCGCTAACTTTCCTCCCCTCTCCTCTCATGGTTCATCCCACAGCTCTTATTTCAGCGGAAGCCACCATCGATCCCACTGCGGAGATCGGAGCTTATGTGATTATTGAAGGTGCGGTTAAAATTGGAGCTCACTGCCAGATTGCTCCGCACGCGCAAATCATTGGCGATACAAGTATTGGCGATGACACCAGCATTGGACGCGGCGCTGTGATTGGAGATTATCCGCAAGACGTCTCCTTCGACAAGCTCACAAACAGCGGTGTACGCATCGGTAAAAGTAATGTAATCCGCGAACAGGTCACGATTCACCGTGGCTCAAAGGAGGGTAGTTACACCACGTTGGGAGATGGTAACTTCCTGATGGTCGGCGCTCACCTCGGACATGATGTGATCATTGGAAATAAAAACATACTCGCCAATGCCGTACTGATTGCCGGTCATGTCAGTATTGGACATCACACCTTCATCGGTGGTGGAGCCGTGTTTCATCAATTTCTCCGTATTGGCGACTACTGCGTCATTCAAGGCAATGGCAGTTTCAGCAAAGACATTCCGCATTTCTGTGCCGCTCAACGCATCAACCGGGTCACGGGATTGAATGTGGTCGGGCTAAAGCGCCAGGGATTTACCACGGAAGAACGCAACGAGATGAAGAGCCTCTTTGATCTCATTTTTCGCAGTGGACGCAATCTCTCCCAAGCCATCGCTTCGGCAAGATTGAAACCATGGTCAAAACAGGCTGAGCACTTCTTACAGTTTCTCGAAGCTCCCAGCAAAAAAGGTGTCTGTCAGGTCCGATTGGATCGCAGTGATGATGAGTGATTCCATCAAGCGCGCGACCATTCAGCGCTTCGGTATAACATCCACGGACACTTTCATTTTTTGTTGTCCGCTGCCATAAACAACACCGCGCAGTGGTGAGACATCAGAAAAATCGCGTCCATAAGCAACCGTGATGTGACGTTCGGCAGGAATACAGTTATTCGTGGGATCAAGATCAATCCATTGGTGCTGAGCTCCGCACCAAAGGCTAATCCAGGCATGGGAAGCATCAGCGCCGATCAACTTCAATTTGCCGGGCGGCGGCATCGTCTCTAGGTAGCCGGAAACATAACGGGCCGGCAGTCCCAAAGAGCGTAAACAGGCGATCAATATGTGAGCAAAATCCTGACAGACTCCCGCTCGCTTCTTGAAGGCTTCTTCCACCGGTGTTGCCACATCGGTTGCAGTTGGATCAAATTTGAATTCGCGATAGATACGTTGATTGAGATCAAGCGCAGCCTCGAGAATCGGGCGACCGGGAGGAAAACAGACGGCCGCAAAATCCGTAAACATCTTGTCGGTTTTGACGAGGTTGGACGAATACATAAATTCCCCCGCTTCCGTATCCGGATTCAAGGCATCTGCGTGAGCGGCGTCACGAATACTCTCCCATGACATGGTGCTTCCTGCCAATGGAACAACGGGTGCATGAACCTCCACAAAGCTGTGCGCTGTCACTTTCAGTGATTTATGAGAACCATGAAAAGCGAAGAAGAGCGTCTTATTCCCGAAGTAGTCGGTATGTCCCATCATATTCGCCGGCTCAGGCACAATATCGAGTCCATGCCACTCGCATTGCTGGTTAGGCAATTGCAAAGGGGCGAGACGCGCCAAGTGATGCCCGATACTTACCGGATTTTGATAGGTGTACTCACTGTGATGAAGAATCTCGTAGCGCATGGATGCAGGACGATGGTTTTTAGCCTTACCTCACTTGAGGCAGGGCATGAGAAAAATAATGCTGGGCGATGGTGTGCGAAAGATGGTTGAGCTGTGTCGTGAGTTCACAACACAAACTGGAAATGGTGCCCGGGGTCTCATCTTCAGCCTGCACCAGTAAGGTGTAATTCAGTCCTGCAAGTCTTGAGAGCATCCCATCCACAATGTTTTTTTCATTTCCGTCAATGCCTTCCTGACCATCGCGCGGCAGTTGCGAGGCATGACGTGTGAGTTGATAAAGCTGCCACACCAGTGAGCGTGGATTCGAATCATCTGCGAGCAGCAAATCGAGCACTGGTGCCAACTGAGGACGAGCATGATAACGACGACGATAAGTCATGGAGCTATCGCATATCTCCAAGAGCGGCACGAGAACACTGTCATTGCGCGGCTTGGTTTGCGCCGCCGCATTGACCAAGGCGATGATGTTCAGTGAGCGCTCCAATCGACGCCCTAGATCAAGGAAACGCCAGGCATGCCCGCGGGTCATATTTTCCATCTCCATGCCAGCAAACGCTGCGAGATCAAGAGTCAACGCATTGAGCAATTCCAGTGCTTCCGGCACATGGAAACGTTTACCACGTGGGCGAGTATGGCGCTCCAGTTGGTTAAAGAGACGCCAGGTATCATCAGAGAGTCGATCCCGAACAGCCGTAGCATTGTATTTCAAACGGTTGAGTAAATCACGGACACTGCCTTCACGACGCGAGCTCTCGATCAGAGCCGATAATTCCCCGCGCAATTCTCCGTGCACGAGATCATCACCAAAACGATCAGGCAATCTACCCAATGCCACGAGCCATGGAACCAGCGCGGCGAGCTCGCGAGTTTGCTCATCCGTACCTTCACCGGAGAGACGTTGTAACACGGCTCGAAGGACTCGCACCGCATCTTCAAGACGCTCCGCATAGGAACCCAACCAATAGAAATAATCCGCCACACGGCTTGGAACATCGCCAGCCTGACGCTCTGGACGAACGACGATGGTGGCATCCGGCAACAATGAATGTTCTTCCACGGGACCATTCGACAAAACCCAAGTGTCCTTACTAATGCCTCCACTCTGCATGGAAACAACGAGTCCCTTGGGCGAAGGGCTGACACGAGTCAGTCCACCGGGCAATACCGCAAAATCATCCCCATACGGCACGATGTAACAACGCAGCACCTGAGGCCGAGGCTCAATACGTCCGTGTTCAAACACTGGAGCACTCGATAAAGAGAGTACCTTTTGCGCCGCATACTCATGAGGACGAGACTTTACCGTAGCCATTAATTCAACACGCTCTTGAGCACTCAAATTGGCACCGAAGACAGGCTGCCCTGCACCGCCTACAAAAGCGCGTTTGATAACATATTGATCGAGGTTGCTTTCAACCTGTTGCATTTCGCCTTGTTGACCGCACCACCACGTCACCGCATTAGGCAACTGCAATTCCTCGG
>VFKY01000065.1 GCA_009885275.1 Verrucomicrobiota bacterium
ACGCATGGAGCCTGATGTTTCTTCGGCAATACGACGAATGTCGTCGAGCAAAACCTCACGCTCTGGACTGGCCATCTTGGCGGCCTCTCGACTGAGTAAGGCGATTCCCGCAAGATTACTCCCCACTTCATCATGAAGATCACGAGCAATGCGTTCACGCAGTGAAGCAAGCTCACTTTTGCGCAAGCGAATGCTACGCCATGCAAACATGAGCACGAGCAAGAAGGCCGCGACCACCAATGCAATAACCACCTGCAGGCTACGGCGCTGCCAAGATTGCAAGCGCTGCGCTCGTAGTTGCGCTA
This sequence comes from Verrucomicrobiota bacterium, assembly GCA_009885275.1. Taxonomy (GTDB): domain Bacteria; phylum Verrucomicrobiota; class Verrucomicrobiia; order Verrucomicrobiales; family Verrucomicrobiaceae; genus Verrucomicrobium. The sequence continues at coordinate 306 of VFKY01000065.1, forward strand.
AATTGAGAAGCTCATCCTCAAGTTTAGCGGATGCCTGCAACTCTATTAACCATTGCGGCAACGGTAGGATAGGGTTGTCACTGGCATTGCCATCCACAAGAAATTCTCGCTTCCATTCTTTGGCTGGATAGGGCTCAGGGGCATCAAGTTTTGCAATAGGCACCACGTTCTTATCGCCACTAAAAATTTGGATTTCAGATAACGCTAAAATATGATCGGTAAAACGTTCCCACAATCGCGTGACGGTAACACGAACAAAGCGAGCTGAGATGTCGTTAGCCGGTACAACGACGGGGTTCATCCCTGGATTTGGAAAGTCTTTTGCGGTATGATCGACTAAAAGTTTTGGACTGGTAAATGCCGCGTCATCAGCTCCTTCGACTTTAAATCGCATGGGGAAACCAAACCCGAGCCAGTGCGGGTAACCGGTCCATTGCATAGGAAACAAACGCACATCATCAAGAGGTCTGATTTCACCGAGATCGAAGGTAAGAACGAGTGGTGTTTCCGCATTCTCCTGAGTCAGACTATGATAACCAACGCGAACCACAGGGGTTCCCGCTACGGGTGCCCCGAGGACACTCTCACTGTCGGTAAGATTTTGTACGCTCCATACAGGAGGAGCTTCACGCGAGGTCGGAGCCGTGACGTGACACCCAGCCGCAAGATTTCGATCTCCACGCAGCACCATGATTTCAGCCAGTGCCAGTGAAGGCCAGAGCGCGCTTTTATTTGGGTGGCTTCCCGCTGGCTTAGTCGCAGTTAAACGGACGTATCGAGCACTGCCACTCCAAGGAATGACAACTGGACGTCTCTTAGGGGGCGTTTGATCTTCCGCCGTAAAGTCGATCATGTGCTGTGGATCGAAGGTGGTGCCATCATCCGACATTTCGACACGATAGCGATGCGGAAAGCCATAGCCCTCGATGCCACCCAACTCATGCGGCAATACAACAGGCACGATCACGATCGTATCGATGCGCTGAATTTTGCCAAGGTCCACGAGCACCCAAGGCTCCGTGTTTTGCTGTGTGATACGACTGTGATATCCCAATCGCTCACCCGTAAGCTCTTTCGGAATGCGTGCCAAGATCTTCAACCTACCTTCATGATCCGCGATGTCCTTTTGCAACTCATGCAACACCGGATCAAGACGTGTAACGCTGCTCGTAAACCAATCTGGCAGATCCTGCGCGCTAACAAATGACGCTGAAGCAAACAATGCGAAGAGAACTTGTAAATGCTGACAGCGGATTTGCATGCGGGTGTTGATCAAATAAAAAGCACTTCTAACA
>VFKY01000123.1 GCA_009885275.1 Verrucomicrobiota bacterium
AAATGGCTATCCTTCATGCCGAGTTGAAGCGCACGCGCATTCATTTTTTTAACAAAAGCGTCGATGGATCCCGCGTTATCACGAGCCAGAGCTTGAGCAATGTCGTTCGAACTCTTTACCATCAATGCGGTGAGTAAATCGCGCCGACTGTATTGTTCTGAGGGTTTTAAACCGATACGAACAGGGGGGCAATCACAATCTCGCGCTTCGATCGTAACCAAGTTATCGAGATTGCCTGCTTCGGTTATAATAAGAGCGGTGAGGAGTTTTTGAGTGCTGGCAACTGGCAGCCGTTTATTGGAGTTTTTCTCCATGAGCACCTCATCGGTAGCAGGATCGATGACGATGGCGCGACCTGCGGTAATATTAGGGGCGACACCTCGCTTGGCTCGGAGTGCGATCGATTCCTGCTGACGTTTGAGTTTTACAAGTTCAATATCCAACGTTGCTCTTAGCGTTTCGAGCTCTCGACGTTGTTTCTCAAGATTCGAGGCGGTATCGGCAAGCTCTTGTTCACGTTTAGCGTAATTAATTTCTTGGGATTCGATTTTCTTTTCGCGCTCCTTGAGCGCTTCCAAAGCTGTGTTGAACTGCGCTGAATCACCACAGGCAGTCAAAGCAAAAGAGAAAACGATGAGACCTAGAAGTGTGGAAATGGGAGAGAGTAATGGCGGAGGGAAGACTTGAGGTCTGCTTTCTTTATGATCGATACCCTTGTCGTTGCTCATGGGAATAAAAATGATGTTAAAGTTAGAGTTGGTGACGATTTATAACTCCTGGAGCAGTTCTTTGAGGCGGCGCGCAGGCCATTGTCCGGGCGCATTCGATTGACCGAGGTAACCGTAATTGAGTACGCTGCCACATTTGGCGAGCACGAGTCGAGAAGCTCGCCCAAGAGTTCCCATGCCCATGATGCTGATGGGAATGCGCTTTTCAATCGCGAGCAAATGCAGTAACCGGGCGAGATCATCAGGGGATTGGAGTAGTGTCGCAATTTTGATGCCGTCAAATTTGTATTGAATGCCAAAGTCCACAGCCCCGCGCAGGACATCATCGCTGGGGGTGGCATTGAAATCGTGAAATGAACCGATGACAGCAATATTTTTTTGCTGAGCTTTGCGGATGACAGGCAGCAGTTCTTCAGCGCTGCGTAATTCCACATCCATCAGAGTTGCTACATCGAGGTATGACTCCAGAAGAGCAGAACGCTGGGAGGCGGAGAGTTGACCGTGACCGCCTTCATCTGGATGACGCGCAGTGATAAGTAGAGGATGGGTGAGATGGCTTGCGTGGGTGTGTAGTTCGTCCGTTGGTAGAGCAATGGAATCTAAGCGCAGCTCGATGATATCACATTCATCTGCGGGCAGACTAATTTGTGAGATGCCCTCAAGCATTTGAGGCGTGCTCACGGCACCGACCACGAGAGGGGTGTTGCTATGTAGTAAACTTTTGCTGGTGGCCAGTTGGGGCATGGTAAGAAGAATCTATGCCCGTACCTCCTCTTGAAATCAATCCCCAGCTCCATGTAAATCACTTGCATCTGACAGTATCCGTCACTTACTCGGGCGTGCATAATCCGCGATTTGAATTCACCCGAAAATTATGAGTAAAAAGAAAACCGCCGTAGTTACCGGAGCCGCTGGCTTCCTTGGGTCACACCTCACGGACTATTTATTAGCCAAGGGTTACAAGGTCATTGGGCTTGATAACCTGCTGACGGGCAATGTGCGTAATATTGAGCATCTCGCTGGCAATGCTGATTTTGACTTCATCAAACATGATGTTACGCATTTCATTTATCTTCCCGGACCCGTGGATTTGGTATTTCATTTTGCGTCACCAGCTAGCCCGATCGATTATCTACAATTGCCAATTCAAACGCTCAAAGTGGGATCATTGGGCACGCATAACACGCTGGGTTTGGCAAAGGAGAAAAAGGCCACCTTCCTCATTGCGTCGACTTCTGAGACGTATGGAGATCCACTGGTGCATCCTCAAACGGAGAGTTACTGGGGGAATGTGAATCCTGTAGGTCCGCGCGGGGTTTATGACGAAGCCAAACGTTTTGCGGAAGCCATGACGATGGGGTATCACCGTGCGCACGGCCTTGATACTAAGATTGTTCGCATATTTAATACCTACGGCCCTCGCATGCGACTGGAAGATGGTCGCGTGGTTCCGGCATTTATCGGGCAGGCGCTCCAAGGGCAGCCTCTTACTGTATTTGGTGATGGTGGGCAGACCCGCAGCTTTTGCTATGTCAGTGATTTGATTGAAGGGATATATCGTCTCTCGCAGAGCAACTACCACGAACCGGTAAATATTGGTAATCCCGGGGAAATGACTGTTCTTCAGTTTGCACAGAAAATTCTTAATTATACTGGGAGCAAGTCACAGATCGTCTTTAAACCGCTTCCAGAAGACGATCCTAAGGTCCGGCAGCCTGATATTACACTGGCAAAACGCATTTTGGAGTGGGAACCCAAGGTAACGTTTGAAGAGGGGATTTCGAGTACCGTTGCTTATTTTAAAGAGTTTCTTGCACTCAACGCTTGATGTCTGTGCGGAGAACCTGCTAAAACTAGTTAATTCCGAATTATATAAGTCCTTTTGTAAATCAATGTTGGCTCTTATATATTACGGTAAGTATAGTGTTTACAGAATAACTCAACTTCCATAACCGATGACCTCCCGAAACATCCTATTTTTAATTATTGGTTTGATCGCTACGATGCTGACTGCTGATTTTGCAAGTGCTCAGACGGTTGAAGTGTCCAAAGAGCTTAAGGTGGACGTGAAGGGTATAAAGGTTGAAGCGCAGTTTACACCTCAGATTCAAGTGGGTAACGTTAAGGATAAGCGTTGGAAACCGAAGAATTGGCTGGAGATCGATGTGGAATTTGAAGCAAAGAAAGCCAGAGTCCCAGGGGACACATCTACGATGGTGGACAGTGTGGACATCAAGTGTTTTGTCGCTCTCAACAAAACAGACAAAGAAGGCAAGACGGTTTTGCTTACCGCAAATATTACATACCTCAATGTTATTGAAAAAGAGAGTCAGCACGCTATGGCCTATGTGTCGCCTGCGGCCCTTGAGCGTATTTTGGAGAAAAATTCATTCAGTATTGCAGATGTAAAAGGGGTGGGCGTGGAAGTTTACCGGTCCGGTGCCTTAGCGGGTTGGCTTGCCAATGCGGGTGGGCGCTTCTGGGAGAAATTAGATGGTTTTGTGGTCACTGATGGTTTGTTGGTGCCAAAGGCAAAAACTCCTTTCGCGCCACTCTGGGGTGATTACGATTTGGAGACGAAGCAATAAGAGTTGGAACAGCATGAGTTGCATGGTTTCGAGAGATACTAATTTTAAAACGGTCAGATAATACGACGATGGCGGATAGCAGTTTTGCAGTTCTTAATTTAGGTTCGCAGCGCGTTAGTGGCGCTATATTCAGCAAGGGCCGTAATGGTGAACTTGTGCTCAAGGCCTTTGATTTCGCCGAAATGCACGGTGATCCAAGTGCGGAAACAACGCGTCTGCCTCAGTTGCGTGTGGCTTTGGTTGAATTGGCGGACAAATTGAAGTTGCGTGGCAAGAAAGCTTGGTTTTCCATATCTGGTCATGTGGTTTTTACGCGTTTCGTAAAGTTACCCCCCTTTGATGCCGAAAAAGCAGATCAAATTGTCGAGTTTGAGGCTCGTCAAAACGTGCCTTTTCCCATCAACGAAGTTATTTGGGATTATGAATTTATTGGAGAAGCCTCCGGACTTGAGCGCGAAGTTGTACTTGTTGCCATCAAAGCGGAAGCCCTGAATGACATTAATGAACAGGTTGAGTCTGTTGGTGTAAAAACACAGGGCGTAGATTTGTCCCCACTCGCAGTTTTCAATGCCTTTCGATACAGTTATCCTGATGTCGAAGAGGCGTCGCTTATCATAGATCTTGGTGCCAAATCGACCAATCTTATCTTTGTGGAAGGTTCTAAAGTATTTGCTAGGAACATTCTCGTGGGTGGAAGTTCGCTTACCGGTGTCCTTTCAAAAGAGTTGGAACTCAGCTTCAGTGAGGCGGAATCCATGAAGCGTTCCAGAGGTTTTGTGGCACCCGGGGGCGTTTATGAGGCTCATGAGGATGAGACGATTGATGCGATGTCAAAGATCATGCGTAACTCGATGACGCGTCTTCATGGTGAAGTGGTTCGCACAATTAACTATTATCGTAGTCAACAGGGAGGAAGTCCTCCTCGTCGATTCTTCCTCTGTGGAGGAGGTGCTCAGACGGAGATGATGGCAGACTTTTTTGTGGAGAAGTTTAACTTGCCGGTGGAAGTTTTTAATCCACTTCGCGGGGTGCAGTTGGATCCTCGTGTGGATGGTGTCGATGCGAGTGCCAATGCGGCCAGTATGGCGGAGCTGGTTGGCTTAGCTTTGCGACACATGGGAACATGCCCAGTGGAAGTTGAGTTGGTCCCTGACAGTGTTACTGCGGAACGAGACTCAGCCAAGCGTGCACCTTATTTAATCCTTGCCACTCTGTGTCTCTTTGCGGCCATGATTGTGGGTATTCTTTTCTTCAAAAAGGCGGACAGCGTGATTCAAGGCAAGCTTGCCAGCGGAAAAGCTGATCTTGCAGAGCTGAAAAAATATGAAACAGCCATTAAGGATATAGACAAGCAATTGGGGTTGGTTGCTGGGCAGAGTGCTCAATTGGAGCAAGCGGTTATAGATCGAGGGTATTGGTCAAGAATTTTGGATGCGCTCAACTCCAAATTTGAAAATGACTACGTTTGGTTAACGCAGATCGAAGTGCTTAAAAATGGCAGCTCAATGACGCCGACATTGCTTGGCTCTTCAGGTTCACAGCCCTCTGCGGTTGTTCCTCCTGTGGTAGTACCTGGTGCGGCGGTTGCTGCTGAACCGTTATATCAACTGAATATACATGGACTCTACCGCAGAAATGAAGGTGAGGCCAAGGTGGTGAACAAATACTATGATGACGTGAAAGCGATGTCGGACTTATTTTTACCGCCCGCCGCAGAGGAGAAGTTGGACACTGAAATCGGCGTTGCGGAGGATCGTTACGCCTACATCTTCAAGTTCCGTCTCCCGTTGGTTAAAGGAATGAAATTCGACAACTGATGAATTGGATTAAAGAAAACAAAAAACTGGCTGGCATCCTTGGATTTATGATCTTTGGAGCGATTGGTATGGGCGTGCAATTGTTCATGTCATACAGCAGCTACGCAGCTTCTGTTGAAGAATTTGAGGTATCGAACGCTCAAATTAAATCGCTAAGATCCGCCAAGCTTTTTCCCGATGAGGCCAACGTGGCTCTCAAGGAAAAATCTGCGACTGAATATGCGGATAAAGTGGATCTACTTCGGGGTGCGCTTTTGAAAATTCAGCCCCAGATCAAACCCATGACTGAGGCTGAGTTCCAAGCGAAATTGAAGGAGCGTTCTGGCGCAGTTAAAAAACTTGCCGAGGCTTCTAAAATAGCACTGCCAGGCGGCCCAGAGTTTGCCCTTGGATTTAATGAATATACCGTGTCCTCCCCTAAATCTGCTGAAGCTGCTGCTGAGCTGAATATCCAATTGGACGCAATCAATAGTTTGGTGCTGGCATTGATCGAGTCAGGCATTAAATCTCTGGATTCATTGGAGCGCACGAGATTACCGGTCGAAAATGCATCAGCGCCAAATGTCCCAGCTCCCGCACCTAAAGTCGTAGCTACTCCGAAAGATAAAAAATCTAAAAAGCCCATCATTACTGCAGCGGCGGCCGCTGAGCCGGTATTGGATCGCTACCCAATTAAAATAACCATCACTACAGATCAGTCTCCATTTCAACAAATCGTCAACACATTGAGTAATCCGAGCAAGATGCCGCATTTCTTGGTGATACGACTTCTTCGAATCGAAAATGAAAAGCAGGATGGCCCTTTAAAAGATGAAATTAAAAGTCGTAAGAGCGAGGCGCCGATTGCACCTCCAGAACCTGTAGCTCCCAAGGTTGGTGCTACAGCAACCATCGTAGCCCCAAGTCCAGCTCCTCAAGATGCGGTTACCGTGATGGGTGAAGAAAAGCTTAAAGTTTACATGGGAATTGACTATATTCGATTCCGTCCAGTGGCCGACTCGGATGAAGCTGCCGTTCCGCCGCCTGTCAAACGCTGATTAAGCACATCGCATTCAACTATTTTACTCATCATGCAGAAGGGAAAGAGCAACTACGAGCGTATCATTCTTACGGTAATGGCACTTGCTGCCATTGCGGGCAGCGCTTGGTTTATAATGCAAGCAAATGGGTTTTCGGCCACCGTCGAAATCCCCACGTTCAAACGAGGTGAGGAAGTTGGCAGTCCGCCACTCGCCAATTTGATCACATGCATTACTATTGCCAGTACCGACCCCAAACCTTGGATTGCACCCGTGCGCAACAATAAGGCCGTCTATCTCAATAAATCAGTTCTGCTGGTTCAGAAGGGAGATGAGATTTTTGATCTATTTATCGATGATAAGCCATTTCGTGCTCCGATGACCAATAAGTTTTTAAGAGAGAATGAGCTCGATTATTTGTCGCCAAACGTTGGGGAGCTTGATCCTGATAGTGATGGATTCAGCAATAAAGAGGAATTTGAAAAAGGAACGAATCCCAAGGACGCTAAGAAACACCCTGCGATCACGGATAAATTGTTCCTCGTGGAGAGAATATCCCATGACTACAAGATCAATTTAAGATCATCCTCCAGCCCTTATCAAATTGCTACTCCAGATGACCGTATGCGGAAAAACTGGTTTGTTGATCCAAATGCAGCAGAGGTAGCTGGGAAGAGCTTTGGAGCAGGTGGAAGATTTATATCAGGTGCTTTTGTGAAGAAAGTCGTCCCCGATCCAAAAGTAGGAGAAAAGGACGTTTCAGAGTTATCGGTTGAGGATACACTGAGAAAAAATACCATAACATTGGTAATGGGAACGGAAACGAACTTAGCAGACTATGAGGCTAGATTTGAATTCAGACTGCATAAAGTGCTCACTATCAAGGCTAAAAAAGGCGACTCGTTCCGCATCGAGGGGTTCGCAGACATCACCTACAAGGTTATAGACATTCAAGAGGACAGTGCAGTTATAGCGCCATTAAAAGAAGGTGGCGATTATGATAAGGACAAAGAAATTTTGATAAAAAAAGGATAATATCGTACATTTTCAAAAATTAGACTCGCCAAAGCAGCTATATTTTGTGTAATTTGACAACCTAATAAATCTCCCAGACCCTAACAACCTCAAATGACGACACGTATCCACCAAATAAAGACCATAAAGCAAGCCGCATTTATATGCCTGACCGCTGCATTATGTTCCACTACGGCCTTTGCAGGAGGCTCTGGCAGTTCTGGAGGTTCCATTTCAGGAGTCGCTGAAAGAGAAATGAATCGTCGTATGGCGCGTGTTCAGGAGGCGCAAGCAAGTATTGAAAAGGGAGACAAGTTATTTGCTGAGGGTAGTTTTGAGGACGCTCTTAATGAATATAAGAACGCTTTGGATTTGATTCCCGATGCTCCACTCACTCAAGTACTTAGAGATACAACGGCAGTGAAGTATTGTGACGCATCTGTTGAACTTGCTCAGGAAAGAGCAAAAAACGGACGTTATGCCGATGCTCAAGTTTTATTGAAGGATGCTCTGTCGCGTGACCCTGCTCATAAGAAAGCCTTGGTGCTATCCAAACAAATTGAAGACCCTGAAAGATATGAGCCCGCACTTACACCTCAGCATGTAAAGAATGTTGAAGATGTGGAGCGTAAACTTCAGGTGAGTTATAGCTTTTATAACCTTGGTGACTATGATAAGGCCGCCAAATCATTCCAAGAGGTTTTACGTATTGATAACTATAATAAGGCAGCTCGCCGTGGCATGGAGCTTGTAGAGCATAAGCGTGCTGAATATTTTGATACTGCTCGAGACCATCAGCGTTCCAAAATGCTGAATGCTGTCAATGCAGGATGGGAAGATCAAGTTCCCATAGCGATGTTACCATCTGCAATTGATTTCGGTGGAGCCCCTGACGCTTCTCGTTATTACACAGACAAAATGGCGAGAATCATTTTTCCAACGGTGAGTTTCACTGGAGCCAGTGTTGATGAGGCGATTGAGTTCTTGCGTATCAAGAGTCGTGATTATGATCTTATTGAGCGTGATCCAGCAAAAAGAGGTGTGAATTTGATTTTGCGTTCGGGATCAACTCCTTCAACGGCGCAAATTACTTTAGATCTCAAGGATGTACCGATGGTAGAAGCTTTACGTTACATTACGGAGCTTGCTGGAATGAAATTTAAAGTGGAACCCTATGCAGTTGTCGTTGTCCCGCTCTCAGAAACAACTACGGAGCAATACACCCGCACCTACAAGGTTCCGCCAGACTTCCTAAGCATGGCTGGCGGCGGAGGTGGCGCTGCAGCTGCAGCAGCTCCTGCTGATCCTTTTGCCCCTGCCGGTGCTGCGGCGACGAGTGGATTAGCTGCTAAACCTACTGCGTTTGAAATTTTGAAACAGCAAGGTATCGTGTTTCCTGAAGGATCTTCGGCGATCTTCATTGCGGCTACTTCACAGTTGATTGTGAAAAACACACAGCCAAACTTGGATCAAGTGGAAGCATTTGTGGATAGTATTCGCGGTAAAGTTCCTCAGCAGATTTATATCACAACGAAGTTTGTTGAGGTTACCCAGAAAAATACGGATGAGCTTGGTTTTGATTGGCTTGTTGGTGCCTTTGGTATCGGTGGTAATAAGGTTTTCGGTGCAGGCGGGACTGTTGGAAACTCGCCCAATGGCGCTGTATCCGCCGCTGATTTTCCTATCGCATCTCCAAGTGGTACTCCGATAGGTGGTAACCCGATAACACGCGGTAACCGCAGTGGTTCGGTAGCTATTATTCCAGATTCTATTGATGGGCTTCTCAATGCTCAAAATTTGGTTTCTACTGTTGCTCCTAGTGCATTCGCATTCGCCGGAGTCTTCACTGATCCGCAGTTTCAAGTGGTAATTCATGCCCTTAGTCAGAAAAAAGGCGTGGATCTCATGAGCGCGCCAAGTGTGACAACACGCTCAGGTCAAAGGGCTACAGTTGAAGTGATTCGTGAATTCATCTATCCTACAGAATTCGATCCACCGCAGATTCCTCAGACGACTGGAGCCGGTGTTGCTGGTGGTGGTGGTGGTCTCCTTGGTGGAGCTGGCGGTGGAGCTGGTAGTGTTTCATCCTTCCCAGTCACACCGACGACTCCGACAGCTTTTGAAATGCGCCCTGTTGGGGTACGTATGGAAGTTGATCCGGTTATTGGACCAGA